>JAUSQB010000312.1 GCA_030652715.1 Rugosibacter sp. | reverse complement strand
GCTCATCGCGCCGATTGCGATGGAAGAAGGTCTGCGCTTCGCGATCCGCGAAGGTGGTCGTACCGTCGGTGCCGGTGTGGTGGCTAAGGTTATTGAGTAATATTGGTTGTTTTGTTTGAGGGCGGCACTCTGGAAGCGGAGTGTCGCTTTGTATTTTCTGTTACAGGGGTGTAGCTCAATTGGCAGAGCGGCGGTCTCCAAAACCGCAGGTTGGGGGTTCGATTCCCTCCGCCCCTGCCACTTCGATTTTGTTTTATTAACTGACATGATTTAAATGGCCGACAAACTTAAGTTTTCGCTGGCGCTTTTACTTTTGGTATCAGGTATCGCCGGGTTTTATTATCTTGGCGGTCAGCCAATGATTGTGCGGGTGCTAGCTGTGCTTGCGGGCCTTACAGCGGGTGTTGCTATGGCCTGGCTTACGGTGCCGGGGCGGCGTTTTGTGGGCTTCAGTCGTGAAGCGATTGTCGAAACCAAAAAAGTTGTTTGGCCTACGCGTCGCGAAACCGTTCAAGTTACGGGTATTGTCTTTGCCTTTGTGCTGGTGATGGCGCTTGTGTTGTGGGCAACTGATAAAGGCCTTGAGTGGGTACTTTACGATATTATCCTGGGCTGGAAAAAATAATGACCAAACGTTGGTATGTAGTACACGCTTATTCCGGGTTTGAGAAATCTGTGCAGCGGGCGCTTGTTGAGCGGATTGCGCGTGCAAATATGCAGGATAAGTTTGGCCAAGTGCTTGTGCCTGTGGAAGAAGTTACTGAAATGAGGGGCGGACAAAAAAGGGTGTCCGAACGGAAGTTTTTTCCTGGGTATGTGCTAGTTGAAATGGACATGGATGACGACTCATGGCATTTGGTCAAAAGTACTGCCAAGGTGACTGGCTTTATTGGCGGCACGGCAATGCGGCCAACCCCTATTTCCGAAAAAGAAGTCGCAAAAATTATGCAGCAGGTGCAGGATGGTGTTGAAAAGCCGCGTCCGAAAGTGTTATTTGAGATGGGTGAGATGGTGCGGATCAAAGAGGGTCCATTCACTGACTTCAACGGCAATGTTGAAGGGGTGAATTATGAAAAAAGTCGGCTTCATGTTTCGGTCACTATTTTCGGAAGATCTACGCCGGTCGAGCTTGACTTTGCACAAGTGGAAAAGGTTTAGCTGGTTTTAGTGTGTTTTGACTGCGCTGCGGCAGTCGAGTTTTTTTAGCAGCAACGAGGAGCGCAAGTAGGAATTCCGAACGTGCGTTAAGACTCATTTAGTAAAGGAGCCATTATGGCAAAGAAGATCATCGGTTACATCAAGCTGCAGGTGCCTGCGGGCAAGGCTAATCCATCACCCCCCATTGGTCCGGCACTAGGTCAGCGCGGGTTGAACATCATGGAGTTCTGTAAAGCATTTAATGCGCAAACGCAGGGCTTGGAGCCTGGTCTGCCTATTCCAGTCGTGATTACCGCGTTTGCTGACAAGAGTTTCACTTTTGTCATGAAGACGCCGCCTGCAACCATTTTGATCAAGAAGGCAGCAGGCATACAAAAGGGATCAGCTAAGCCGCATACCGATAAAGTCGGTTCAATCACCAAAGCGCAGGCCGAAGAAATCGCCAAGGCAAAAATGCCTGATCTTACGGCGGCAGACCTTGAAGCAGCGGTCCGAACAATTGCAGGTTCTGCTCGCAGCATGGGCATCACCGTGGAGGGGCTCTGATCATGGCCAAGCTTTCTAAACGCGTCCAGGCTATTCGCGCAAAAATAGATCCAAATAAAACCTATGTGCTGGGTGATGCCCTGAGCCTGGTCAAGGATTGCGCAAACGCCAAGTTTGATGAATCCATTGATATTTCAGTGAATCTTGGCATTGACGCCAAGAAATCCGATCAGGTGGTGCGCGGTTCGGTCGTGCTTCCTGCAGGAACGGGTAAAACCGTTCGTGTTGCAGTGTTTGCGCAAGGCGAAAAAGCCGAGGCTGCTAAAGCTGCTGGGGCTGACGTGGTTGGCTTTGAAGACTTGGCCGCTGATGTCAAAGCCGGTAACATGAATTTTGATATTGTTATTGCTACGCCGGATGCCATGCGAGTTGTTGGCGCGTTAGGTCAGATTCTCGGTCCGCGCGGCCTGATGCCAAATCCAAAAGTTGGTACTGTCACGATGGATGTGGCAACGGCAGTAAAAAATGCCAAGGCAGGTCAGGTGCAGTATCGGACAGACAAGTCAGGCATTATTCACTGCACGCTCGGTCGTGCATCATTCAGTGTCGAGGCCTTGCAGCAGAACTGTGTTGCACTGATTGATGCACTGCAAAAAGCGCGGCCAAATGGTGCAAAAGGACAATATTTAAAGAAGGTATCGCTATCCAGCACTATGGGTATCGGTGTTCGTATTGATCAGTCCAGTATTGGAGTGCTGGGTTAAAAAGACTTTGGGCTGTCGCATCCGCCAGGATCGGGGTGTGGCAGGTTATCAAAGACCGCAGGTGTCCATGAGGACTTAAGCGGTAGCAACAGTGCATCGTTGCTACAGCCTGCGCAGATGGCGTCACCCGATCACAGGAAATGCTTTTGCAGTTTCTGAATGAAGGCCGCCGTATTGCCAGCGCCGACTTTCCGGCGCAGGCGTTTGACTAGGAGGTGACCGTGAGTCTTAATCTTGACGATAAAAAGGCGGTAGTTGCAGAGGTTTCCGCAGAAGTTGCGAAAGCCCAGTCGATCATCGTCGCCGAGTATCGTGGTCTAGGAGTGGTTGATCTCACCGGTTTGCGTGCGAAAGCGCGTCAATCCGGTGTGTATTTGCGTGTGCTGAAAAATACCCTGGCGAAACGTGCTTTAACCGGCACGCCGTTTGAGGCGCTATCTAAGCAACTTGTTGGTCCCCTGATCTATGGAATTTCCACGGATCCGGTGGCTGCTGCCAAGCTGCTCAATGATTTCGCCAAGGGTAAAGATCAGATTGTCATCAAGGCTGGCGCTATGCCCAACTACGTCCTGGACGCAGCGGGTGTTAAAGCGTTAGCCACAATGCCAAGTCGCGAGGAGCTGTTGTCCAAGCTGCTTGGTACGATGCAAGCACCAATCACTCAGTTTGTACGTACGCTCAACGAAGTTCCGACGAAATTTGTGCGAGGACTTGCTGCTGTGCGTGATGCAAAAACGACCGCGTAATCGTATTTTTCTGAATCTAAATTCATTTAGGAGTTGTAATCATGGCTGTTAATAAAGCTGAAATTCTCGAAGCTATCGCTGGCATGACAGTGCTCGATCTTTCCGAGCTCATCAAGGAAATGGAAGAGAAGTTTGGTGTGTCCGCTGCTGC
>JAUSQB010000310.1 GCA_030652715.1 Rugosibacter sp. | reverse complement strand
CGATTGGTCGCTGGTTCAAGTCCAGCTGGGCCCACCAATAAACCAAAGGGTTGCCTTATTAGGGTAGCCCTTTGTTCTTTCCAGGGGTGTAAGTGGGGGCGCCTTGCGGCCGCAGGCCGATTACTTCGCTAACCCCGAATGCTACGCGAATGGCTTGTCGAGCGCATCAAGGACTGGCTGACAGACATAGAAGCGCCCCCATTGCCGTCCGGTGATTTCGCGGAGGATTTCGCTTTGCTCCAGGACAGCTATTGTCGCCTTGGCCGTTGGATGTGTTTTCCCCAAAATTTTTGTGGCTCGCCCTACAGTCATGTAGGGATTGATGAACAGATCATCGATTAAGCCGAGCGCGTTGGGTTTGCCTCTCAACTGGGCGCGGTACTGCTCCCGCAATCGATGCAATTCCTTGGCTTGCTCGCCGGCTGCGGTGGCAGTCTCGGTTACACCCTGCAGAAAGTAGCGAATCCACGGAACCCACTCGCCATGCGTACGCACGCGCTGCAACAGCTCGTAGTAGTCACTTTTATGGACATCGATAAAAGCCGATAGGTAGAGCAAGGGCTGCGAAAGCCGCTTGCGCTCAAGCAAAAACAAGGTCACCAAAAGCCGACCAACACGCCCGTTGCCGTCGAGGAACGGGTGAATCGTCTCAAACTGGACATGCATCATGGCGCACTGAATCAAATCTGGAATGGCATCCCGCATATGAAGAAATTTCTCCCATTCGCCCAGACATTCGTTCATCTCTGGCACCGGAGGTGGCACAAAAGCGGCTGTCACCGGCGTGCTGCCAGTTGGCCCAATCCAGTTTTGCGAGCGTCGGAATTCACCTGGTGTGGCTTTATCCCCACGCACGCCCGTCATGAGCTTGGAATGAATCTCTCTGACCAGCCGAAGTGACAGAGGCAATTTAGACAAAAGAGCAACACCATGCTCCAAGGCGTGGGTATAGTTCCGAACTTCTTGGATGTCCGCATTGACGGAACGCTTGGCATTGCCATCTTCGATTTCATCGATTAGCAGATCAGAAAGGCTGGCCTTCGTGCCCTCGATGCGCGATGAAAGTACAGCCTCGCGGCGGATATAAGGCGAGATCAGCAGATGTGGATTGGGTAATTGCCCGCCAAGGCCAGAGAGTTCTGACAAAGCCGCATCTGCTTTTGACAGCGCCAGCGCAAGCGCCATGTCGAACTCGATGGGAGGTGGCAAGGAATTCGGTACGAAGGATATGAACCCCTGTGGAGCAGGCAGCAAACGACCACTTTTGGATTCAGAAAAATCATTTGGATTCATTGTGTTGTGAGCCCGGGTTAAGAATGTTTTCAAACAATTCTAGGCTTTGAAAGAAATAAGTCAATTTCTTTCAAAGATTGCTTAATGTTCGAAAAATTGTTTTCACGGCAAGCGAGCCAAATCACTTCTACAATTCACGCAGCCCCTTGCAATATTGCGGGCTTCCAAAGGGTTGGATGAGACTGACCGTAGAAGGGTTTACGACCATCCCATTGATCTACCGATGAAACTCTAGCCAAGTCTCTAATCCTTTGGTTGCGAGTTCGAGTCGCACTGGGTCCACCAATAAATCAATAGCTTGTGATAAACCATAAGCAGTTTTACTTCGCGTAACTTAATTAATAGCCCATTGGTAGCCAAGATTTGTATTTTCTTTAGATTTTCCTTATTTAGACCGAGTCCTAAAGATTCACAATGTGAAGGTTGGGAGTTTGATCCTCCTCCTCTTCACCAATAGTCAAGGCCGACTACTCTCAGTCGGCCTTGACTATCGACTGTTCGCACTGAGTGATTCGTCGGAGTCCCGCCACTGTCCGCTCCCCGTGCTGGACGGCTTGCGAGATCTCATTCAAGCCAGTAGCGACTTCTTCTCGCGCAGAAATATTTCGATCTGCTCTGCCGGAACCCCCTGGCTGAACAAGAACCCCTGGAGTTCGTTGCATTTGAGCAGGCGCAGAAGATTCGCCTGCTCGGTGGTTTCGACGCCTTCCGCGACCACCCGCAGATTCAGGGAATGCGCCAGGGAAATGATGGTGGAGACGATGCCCAGGTCGTCGGAGCTGCTGGTCATGTTGATGATGAACGCCCGGTCGATCTTCAGGGTATTGACAGGCAGCTTGGCGATGTAGCTAAGCGATGAGTAGCCGGTGCCAAAATCGTCAATCGCCACCTCAACGCCCATCTCGCGGATGGCCTTGAGTTTCTGGATATTGGCCTGGATGTCCTGCATGATCAGGCTCTCGGTAATTTCCAGCTCCAGCTCAACCGCCTCGCTGCCGACATCGCTTATGACACCTGCCACCATGCTGACAAAGTCTTTCTGTTGCAACTGAATCGGTGAAACATTGACGGCAATCCGCGGCGCGCGCAGGCCCTTGGCCTGCCATGCGCGGGAATCCGACACCGCCTGCATCAACGCCCAGCGACCTACCTCCAGAATCATCCCGGTTTCTTCGAGCAAGGGGATGAATTTTACTGGCGGCACCAGTCCGATTTCGGGATCGTTCCAGCGCAACAAGGCTTCCAGCCCGCAAATCTGCCTGCTCTTGAGATCGACCTTGGGCTGGTAATGCAGCACCAGTTGATCTTGTTCCAAAGCCCGGCGCAGCTTGTTTTCGAGCGACAGCTTCTCGGCGAC
>JAUSQB010000304.1 GCA_030652715.1 Rugosibacter sp. | reverse complement strand
ACGATCAAACTGCCGGCGGTGGTGACCACCGACCTGCGCCTCAACGAGCCGCGTTATGTCACGCTGCCCAACATCATGAAGGCGAAGAAAAAGCCGCTGGATGTCATCAAGCCTGAGGCATTAGGTGTTGACGTCACCCCTCGGCTTGCGACACTCAAAGTGATGGAGCCCGCGCCGCGATCAGCCGGTGTGAAGGTGGCGGATGTGGCTGAACTGATACACAAACTCAAAAATGAAGCCAAGGTGATTGCATGAGTATCCTCGTTATTGCCGAGCACGATAATCTGATTCTCAAAGTTGCCACACGCAATGCCATTGCCGCTGCGGCCAAGATCAATGCTTCGTTATCGACAGAAATTCATGTGCTGGTGGCAGGCGCTGCCTGTGGCGACGTCGCGCAACAAGCCGCTGTCGTGGCAGGTGTTGCCAAAGTGATTGTGGCGGATGCTGCGCACTATGGCGATCAGACGGCGGAAAATCTGGCAGCACTGATTGTTGCGCAAGCGGGTGCTTATACGCATATTCTGGCTGCGGCCACGAGCAACGGCAAGAACACCTTGCCGCGCGTAGCGGCCTTGCTGGATGTGGCGCAAATTTCAGACATCACGTCGGTGCTTGATGCCGACACCTTCGTGCGCCCGATTTATGCAGGCAACGCACTGGCGACAGTGAAAAGCGCCGACCCGGTAAAAGTGATTACCGTGCGCACGACGGGGTTCGATGCGGTAGAGGCGAGCGGGGGCACTGCGACCATTGAGGCCATTCAGGCCAGCCCTGATCTTGGCCAGTCCAAACTGGTTAGCCGTGAGCTCAGCAAATCGGCGCGGCCTGAGCTTGCCGCCGCGAAGATCATTGTTTCCGGTGGTCGCGGCATGGGCAGTAGTGAAAACTATCACCAAGTGCTGGAACCCTTGGCGGACAAACTCGGTGCCGCGATGGGTGCTTCGCGCGCAGCGGTGGATGCAGGCTTTGTCTCGAACGATTATCAGGTGGGGCAAACCGGCAAAATCGTCGCGCCGCAGTTGTATATCGCCATTGGCATATCCGGCGCGATTCAGCATCTGGCTGGCATGAAAGAATCCAAAGTGATCGTCGCGATTAACAAAGACCCCGATGCGCCGATTTTTCAGGTAGCTGATTATGGCCTGGTGGCGGACCTCTTTCAGGCAGTGCCGGAACTGGTTGCAGCACTGTAATGCATGGTCATTTGTTCCCCCTTGCTGAGGTTTTGCCGACATGAGCGACTATAACGCCCCCTTGAAAGACATGCAGTTCGTGTTGACCGAATTAGCCGATTTGGCGCAGGTCAGCGCTTTGCCGGGATATGCCGAAGCAACGCCGGACGTGATCGAGGCCATTCTGGAAGAATCCGGAAAATTTACCCGGGATGTGCTGGCACCGCTCAATTTCACGGGCGATCGAGAGGGTGCTCGGTGGGCTGATAAAGCAGTCACCATGCCAAAAGGGTTTAAAGAGGCCTATGCCCAGTTTGTCGAGAACGGATGGAATGCGCTGTCGGGCAATCCGGAATATGGCGGACAGGGTTTGCCTAAAGTGCTTTCTGCCGTGGTGCAGGAGATGTGGCAGTCGGCCAATATGTCTTTTTCATTATGTCCGATGCTGACCATGGGCGGCATCGAGGCGCTTGAGCTGTATGGCAGCGAGGAACAAAAAGCGACCTATTTGCACCACATGGTTTCCGGCCGCTGGACGGGCACCATGAATCTGACGGAATCTCAAGCCGGGTCTGATCTGGCGGCCGTGCGCACGCGCGCGGTGCCGCAGGGGGATGGTACCTACAAGCTCTTTGGGCAGAAGATATTTATCACCTATGGCGATCACGACATGGCCGAGAACACGATCCATCTGGTGCTCGCCCGTACGCCCGATGCACCCGCTGGCGTCAAAGGCATCTCGCTGTTTGTGGTGCCTAAATTTCTAGTGAATGCCGATGGCACGCCAGGCGCGCGCAACGATGTCTATAGCGTATCGATAGAGCATAAGCTCGGCATTCATGCCAGCCCAACGTGCGTGATGGCTTATGGCGACAATGGGGGCGCGGTCGGCACGTTAGTTGGCAAAGAAAACGACGGTCTCAAATACATGTTCGTGATGATGAATGCGGCGCGCTATGCTGTCGGGTTAGAAGGCCTGGCGCTGGGCGAGCGTGCGTATCAGCAGGCACTTGGCTTTGCCCGTGAGCGAGTGCAGAGCCGCGCGATTGAAGGCTCGGCAGGTAGTGTGCCGATTATTCGTCACCCGGATATCCGGCGCATGCTGCTGCTCATGCGCTCGCAAAATGAAGCCATGCGTGCCGTGGCCTATGTCGTGGCTTCAGCACTGGATTCTGCCTTGCGGCATCCGGATGTTGATGAGCGCATTCGCCAACAGGCGTTTGTCGATTTGATGATTCCCGTGGTGAAAGCCTGGCTGACTGAAACGGGTAACGAGGTTACGTCGCTCGGTGTGCAGATTCATGGCGGCATGGGCTTTATTGAAGAGACTGGCGCCGCGCAGCATTTTCGCGATGCGCGCATCACCACGATCTATGAAGGCACGACGGGTATTCAGGCGCTGGATCTCATCGGCCGCAAAGTCGCGCGCGATGGCGGTGCTGCGCTGAATGCCTTGCTCGGACAAATGAAAGAGACGCAAGCGCATGTGGCTAAGCAATCGGGTGCCAGCTTCAAGGCACTGGCCGCAGCGCTGCATGACGGCATTGAGGCTGTGACCACCGCAGGCAGCTACATCGTGGCTAATTACAGCAAGGATGTGCGCACGGTCGTTGTGGGCGCTGTACCTTTCCTGCGTTTGCTGGGTATCGTGTCGGGCGGCTGGATGATGGCGCGCGCCGCACTTGCCGCGCAAATAAAAATTGACGCAGGCGATATGGATATTTTTTATCCTGCCAAAATCAACACCGCCCATTTTTATGCCGATCACGTGATGGCGGCAATCCATGGCTTAGCGAAGGAAGTTGTGCAAGGCGGCGCTAGCGCATTAGCGCTGGACGATGCCCACTTTTAACTTTGGTTTTTGAAAAGTCGGTGATGGTGATACGCCGCTGATTATTTCCGCTAGACTGGAGACTCGTGGTAAGACTCGGCGGGTTTATGGGCATCGTCCACTGGTGCCTGTTGCATGCCAGTTCTCACGCGAGAGACGCATCGTTTGTAGTGGTTGTTTTTTAACTTTACTTACCAGGAGAGAATCAATGAATAAATTCGTTATGTTGTTGGTTGGTCTTTTTATGGCGGCTGCGTTTAATGTGTTTGCCGCAGTGAATGTCAATACTGCAACTCAGGAACAACTTGAGTCACTCAACGGCATTGGCCCGGCAAAAGCCAAGGCCATTATCGATTATCGGCAAAAGAATGGCGACTTTAAAACGCTTGAAGATATTGATAACGTGCCAGGGATTGGTGCAGGCGTGATGAGTAAGATCAAGAACGACGTGACGCTCACGGGTGAAACTGCCGTGAAGGTAGAAGCCAAGGCGACCAAGAAAAGCGCTAAAGCAGACAAATCAGAAGAGAAGAAATAGTTGCTCTTTTGTATTTTTGACAGCTATAAAAAACCCCGCTTCGGCGGGGTTTTTT
>JAUSQB010000302.1 GCA_030652715.1 Rugosibacter sp. | reverse complement strand
CAGGTTGGCCGCCAGCACCAAAATGAACATGAAGGTAAAGGCTGCCGCCAGCGACCACCACACCATGGGGTCACGGGCTAGCTCCATGCGCGCGGCATTGATCATGGTGCCAAAGGAAATGGTGGCCGGATCAACCCCGACCCCGACATACGAGAGCACCGCTTCGGCCAGCACCAGGCCGGAAAAATCCATCACCAGGGCAATGAGTACGATATGCATCAGATTCGGCAAAATATGGCGCTGCATGATGGCAAAATGACCGACCCCAAAAGCGTGCGCGGCCTGAACGAATTCCAGCTCGCGCAACTTGAGCGTCTCCCCGCGCAGCAAGCGCGCCAGCCCCGTCCAGCTGGTCATGCCGAGAATCAGGCACAAGGCCAACAGCCGCGCATCGGCCCGCTCAGCCGAGGTGGCAAACCATTCCGGATGAGTATCGATCACCACCTGCATCATCAACACCGCTGCGGCGATGAGCAGCACACCGGGGATGGAATTCAGCGTGGTGTATAAATACTGAATCACATCATCCACCCAGCCGCCCAGGTAGCCTGCCAGAATGCCCAGCAGCACGGCTACAGGCAGCATCACCAGCGTGGTGAGCGTGCCAATCAACAAACCCGTGCGTATGCTTTTGAGCGAAAGATAAAGCACGTCTTGCCCCACTTTATCCGTGCCCAAGACGTGATAGCCACTGCCCAGCGCAATGGTGACACCCATGAGCAGAAATAACACCAGCAGGGTAAGCAGCGTGGCATGGCTTGCCGTGCGCCGATAGGACTTTCTCGCCGTATCACCAGCGCCAGCGCTTTGCGTCCCGTTGGGAACTTTTTGTGCACTTTCAATTGCATGAGCTTGCCGCTTAAAGCGAAAGCGCATCACTGACACCAAACCCAGCCACAGCAGCAGCCCCCCTGCCGCGCCCAGCGCACACCGCTGCACGATGTCTATCGTGCGATGTTCCAGCGCATGCCCCAGATGCGCCCCGCCCCATGCCAAACGCGGAAAGCCCCGCTCAATCGAGCCGGGCAAGGGTTCTTTGGAAAACAAATGCGTCGCCAGCGGTGCCGAATAGGTTTTCTCGGGATGCTCTCGCAAGGGCGCAAGCAAAACATCCAGCAAAGAATTTACCTCGACGGCATAGTTTACTTTTTGTGGCTCAGCCTGGCCGGGAGTAGCCTCCAGCTGCGCGCGGTAATGCAGTGAATCCAGCACCCCAACTAATAAAAACGCAGCCAGTATGGTGGCAGAAACCATCGCGACCTTGTCGCTGGCCACCCGCGCCCAGGAGTGGCGCAACGGCGCTTGTCGCCGTGCCCACACACCCAGCAAGACAACCGCTGCTATGAGCCCGAAAAACAAGGCATCAGACCACAGCACAACCACTTGAAATGGCAACGACATCATTGCATGCTCATTGCAAACGCACCCGCGGATCGGCCAGGGTGTAGGAAATATCCGTGGCCAGCAAACCCAGGATGTAGAGGACTGAACCAATAAACACCATCGCACGCACCACTGAAAAATCCTGCGCATTGATGGCTTCTATGGTGTAACTGCCCAGCCCCGGAATGCCAAAGAAGGATTCCACCAGCAGGCTGCCCATGAATAACGTGGGAATCACCGCCACCACGCCGGTCAGAATGGGAATCATGGCATTGCGCAGCACGTGGCGAAACAACACCACCGCATCAGATGCGCCTTTGGCACGGGCGGTACGCACGTAATCGCGGGTGATTTCTTCCAGAAAAATCGTACGATACCAGCGTGCGGATGCGCCCAACCCGGCAATCACGCCAATCAAGACAGGCAAAACAAGAAACTTTGCTGCCGTGAGCCCCGTGGCATAACCTGAAATGGGCACCCAGTGCCACACCTTGGCTACCAGCCATTGGCCGCCAATAATGTAGAACAGGCCTGAAACAGACATCATGGCAACACACAGCACGACGCCGAAAAAATCAAGTCGCGTGGCGCGAAAAAATACCAGCAGCAAAGCAAAGGCAATCGCCACACCCAGCCCCAGAATAAAGGTCGGCAATGCAATGGCCAGGCTCGGCCCCGCCCGATTTTTTATTTCACTGGCAATATCACGGCCATCATCCGCACGGCCAAAGTCGCCCGCGAACATGCGCATCGACTTATTGAAAAATACCGTTTGGGTTACCTGTGCAGTGCCTGTTGCCGCAGCATTCCAGATCAGTGGCTGGTCGTAGCCGCGCTCGGCTTTCCATTTCTGGATCGCCTCGGGCGTGACGCGCTTGACGCCTAGCTGCATGCGCGCCATATCGTCTGGCGAATTGACGACAAAGAACAGCACGAAGGTGATCAGATTCACCCCGAGCAAAATCGGCATGGCATATAACAGACGGCGGATGATGTAGGCAAGCATCGGGGCGAAATATACACTGCCACCCAGGCTTGACGATGCGCAGGCAGTGGTACTGCACATCGCACGCGCGCACCTTTTTCATTTTTCACCCCTTGCTGCGAAATAGTCGCCAAATTTTTCAATTTCCTGCGTATAATCTTCACCTCTTTAGCGCCCGTAGCTCATCTGGATAGAGTACTTGGCTACGAACCAAG
>JAUSQB010000299.1 GCA_030652715.1 Rugosibacter sp. | reverse complement strand
GCGCCGACGTCGATGCCGCGCTCGCGATGTTCGTTCGATTCCAGCGCTGTCACCAGCACGATCGGCAGTTCCGCGAGCTGCTTGTCGGAACGCACTTTCGCCGTCAGGTCGAAGCCATCCATGCGCGGCATCTCGACGTCGGAGACAACCAGGTCGAACGCCGCAGTCTTGAGCGCGGTATAAGCGTCAACTCCGTCCACGGCGGTGGTAACGGCGTAACCCGCCGACTCGAGGATATTCTTGAGCAATGCACGCGAGGTAATCGAATCTTCCACCACCAGCACCGATTGCATTCTTTTTTCTGCGGACTGGACGGGCATGTCGGCTGCCCGTGGCGTCATCAGCGCAGGCCTCACGGCCGATTTCATCAGATCGGGCACATTCAGCACCGGCACGACCTGGCCTGTCCCCAGTACGCTCGCGCCGGCGATGTTGCGCACGCGCACGAGCTGCGGGCCGAGAGGTTTTACCAGCGCCTCCTGTTCCCCGAGAACCTCATCCACCTGAAACGCGATGCGCGCAGGCCCCAGGCCGAGCACGATGGTCGCATTGCCTGCAGATTTTCCTGCCGCAGCTTTCGCTGGCAGGCCCAGTACATCGCCAAGCCGTACCAGAGAGACCGCCTGCCCATCGAGGGAAATCGTTTCCCGGTTTTCCACGGTTCGGATGTCGCTATCCGCCACGCGCGCCACGCGCTCGACGCTTGCCGCAGGGATAACGAAAAACTGCCCGCCGGCGCTAACGAGGATGCTGCGGAAATTGGCCAGCGTCAGCGGCAGGATGATGCGGAAAGTCGTGCCAACATCAGGGCGCGATTCGAGCGCAACGGTACCGCCCAGCCGTTCGACTTTTTCGCGCACGATGGCGAGCCCCAGCCCCCGCCCCGAGATGTCGGTGATGATCGGGCTGGTGGAAATGCCGGAGCGGAAAGCGAGCATCAGCGTCTCGTGTTCGCCGAGCCGTGCCGCCTCTTCGGCGGAGACCAGGCCAAGTTTGCGGGCCACCGCCTTTACCTTTCCGGCATCAATGCCCATGCCGTCATCGGTGACGAGCATCTCGGCCTTGCCGCTGTCCTGCTGCACAATCGCCAGCGTAATCGTGCCGCGTGGGGTTTTTTGTTTCTGCTCGCGCACCGCCGGAGTTTCAATGCCGTGGTCAATGCAGTTGCGAATCATGTGAATCAGGGCATCCTTCATCTTTTCGAGAATGCGCCGGTCGATCTCAAGGTCGCCGCCATGGATCACCAGTTCCACGAGCTTGCCCTGATCGCGCGCGAGTTCGCGCACGAATCGCGGAAAGGCTTCGAGCAGCGAGGAAAACGGCAACAGATGCATCTCTTTTACGTCGTACAAAAGACTGTCCACCTGGCCAGCCAGGGCACGATGATCGTGCTCGGCGGATTTGCTCAGCCGAGCCAGCCGGGCCTCGATCGTTTTCACGAAAAGGCTTTCCGCATCCAGGTAATCGAACAGCCGCGCGAATGCTTGCTGCTCCCTGGCGGCCCCGTTTTCCTTGCCGTCCCGCGCAGCGGCATCCATGGCACGCAAAGCGCTGCCGACGCGCGCCACCGAGTGCTCGATCATCTGCAGGGTCGGCCGGATGCGGGTCCATCGCTTTTTCCAGTCCGCGAGCATCGCGCCCATCTCGCGCAATTCCCTGGCGCGCTGGCCTGCCGCCAGGCGCGGCGCAAGCAATTCTTCGCTCTGCCGCATCACTGAGCCAAGCTTCGCCGTAGATATTCTGATCGTTTCGGACAGCAAGCCGGGGGTTGCGGGTGCAGTCCGCAAACCGGTAGCTGGCACGGGTTCGGGCACTGTGAGCTCCGGGGGTGGCGCGGCCTTGACCGGTTCTGGAACAGCCGGGGCCGATACAACCGTAACTGACGCCTCGCGCACGGGTGGTGGCGACCCCCTCAGCGCACCTTCGAGCCGACGTATCAGCGGCGCGGTTGCCGGTTTTGCCGCTGCATCCGGGGCAAGAAGTGCGCCGAGAGTATCTTCCGCCTGATGCAGCAGGTCCAGGAGCATCGGCGAAACAGTGACAGCCTTGCCTTTCAGCGCGGCAAATACGCTCTCCAGCGCCTGGCACACCGACTCGATCTCCCCGAGGTTCACAGCCCGGGCAGCGCCCTTCAGGCTGTGCGTCTCGCGAAATATTTTCTCGACGATGTCCGGCTGCTGCCCGTCCGCTGGCGCTTTCTCGAGCGCCAGAAGGCCTGTGGACAGCGCCCTGAGATGCTCGTCCGCCTCGCCGCGGAAGGTCGCGAGGAGTTTTATCAGGAAGTCATCGTTCTTTTTGGACATGCTTGCGTTGCCTGGCTCAGGCGGCCCGGTTGCCGATCAGGGAACCCATCTGCTGCCCCAGTTCATGCAGTTGCTGGGCGGCGACTTCCGCCTGTTTGGTGCCGGCGACGTTCTGCATGCTGGCCTGCTT
>JAUSQB010000290.1 GCA_030652715.1 Rugosibacter sp. | reverse complement strand
GCAGCAGCCCGACGATGGGCGCGAAGGCAACGATCATGATGGCATCGTTCAAGGCGATTTGTGACAGCGTGAAATAGGGGTCACCATGGGTCAGTTTGCTCCAGACGAACACCATCGCTGTACAGGGTGCGGCAGCCAGCAAGATCAAGCCGGCAATGTAGCTGTCCAGTTGTTCTGCTGGCAGATAGGATGCGAACACATGGCGGACAAACAGCCAGCCGAACAAAGCCATGATGAAGGGCTTGATGGCCCAATTCACAAACAGGGTGACGCCGATGCCGCGCCAGTGGGTCTTGACCTGATGCAGGGCACTGAAGTCGATCTTGATCAGCATGGGAATGATCATCACCCAGATGAGAAAACCGACTGGCAAGTTGACTTGGGCAAATTCCATTTGACCAATGGCCTGGACAGTCGTTGGCAGTCTTTGGCCGAGCGCAATGCCCACGAGAATACATAAGGCGACCCATAGGGTCAGGTAGCGTCCAAATACGCCGAGTGGCGCTTTATCCACCTTCTTGGCAATAGCTTTGTGTTGTGTGCCCACGTTCAGTCTGCGGTGTTAACTTTGCCAATAGTCTTCCCAATGTTGGCCAACTCGTGCTTGATAGCGGCGTGATCAAGCATGTTCAATGGCAAATTTACAAACAACTGCACGTGATTCATGATGAGGCCGAATGCCGTGTCAAAGGCATGGCGTTTTTCATGCTCACTGCCTGCGACAGCCGCTGGATCGGCGAATCCCCAGTGTGCCGTAATGGGTTGGCCGGGCCACACCGGGCATACTTCGCCCGCAGCGTCGTCGCAAACCGTGATGACAAAATCCATCTGTGGCGCATCGGGCTGGGCGAATTCATCCCAACTTTTGCTGCGCAGATGGTCGGTGGGATAGTCGATGGATTGGATTTTTTCGAGCGTAAAGGGATTGATCTTGCCGGTGGGTCGGCTGCCTGCGCTAAAGGCTTTGAAGCGCCCGTGCCCCATGATGTTGATGAGGGCTTCGGCCATGATGCTGCGGGCTGAGTTGCCGGTGCACAGGATAAGTACGTTATAGGTTTTGTCTGTCATGGTATCGGTCTTCTTTTTCATTTAACGGGTGTGCGCAAGTCGCATGGTTCGCCACCGCAGCAGTTTTTCGTGAGAAAGGCCATCAGGGCAGTTATCGTCGAGAAGTTGGCTTCATAGATAATGAAGCGACCTTCTTGCCGAGAGTTCACCATGCTGGCGTGTGCCAGCTCTTTCAGGTGGAAAGACAGTGACGAAGGAGGGATGCCTGTGGCCTCGCTGATTTTTCCGGCAGCCAGGCCAGCAGGGCCAGCTTGCACCAGCAAGCGAAAGACGGTCAGGCGCGATTCCTGAGCAAGCGCTACTAAAGCGGTTACAGCATTTTTTGATTCCATATTTCAATGATAATCGAAATGCCAAAAATACAGATAACCGTAAAACCTGACGTTTTACAAATACCCCATGCGCGGTGGCACGCTGTTGCTGCAAAGCAGCAATTTTGGTACGATCAGCTTTTCTAAAGAACAGACAATTAAGCTGTTCATCGGAGTTCTTACCCATGTAAGCCCCGCTCTCGCTGCGATCCATGTGTTTCATGCCTCATTCGCCCGAGGCCTCATGCACGTTTCATTGTGCCTTTCTGTCCCGGATTAGTCGGGGCTGCCTCTATTTCTTCAGTCGGGAAGACTCTTTTGTTCCCCTGCTTTTCTCCGGCTGCCACCGCTTGGCGGGCTTCCCTAACGGGACATGAAAAATATGAAATCATTGCGCCAGGACTGGCTTTCCAATATCCAAAATGATCTGTTAGCAGGGCTTGTCGTTGCGCTGGCACTCATCCCCGAAGCCATTGCCTTTTCGATTATCGCTGGGGTTGACCCCAAGGTGGGGCTGTATGCCTCGTTCTGTATCGCCACGGTCATTGCCTTTACCGGAGGTCGACCAGGCATGATCTCGGCAGCCACCGGTGCCATGGCACTGGTCATGGTCGTTCTGGTCAAAGAGCACGGCCTGCAATACCTGCTGG
>JAUSQB010000284.1 GCA_030652715.1 Rugosibacter sp. | reverse complement strand
CGTTAGGCGCACATCTCACCTTGCAAAACCCCAAGGATAGGGATACAGGCGAATACTTGATACGTCGCGCGAAAAAATTCGGCACGCTCTCGCTGGATCATGTTGCTGGTGCCTGGTCTTGGGGTACAGAAATTCAAGCGGCTGGCTCTCGCTATGATGCACCTGACTTCGTTACCAAAAAGAACACCAAAAAAATGGGTGGGTATGGCGTTGTCAATCTGCATGGTGAATATCGCGTCAACTCGAGTTGGTCTGTCTTTGCCCGCGCGGATAATCTGTTCGATAAAGAATATCAATTGGTTTCCAACGCGTCGACAGATTACGCATCCTTAGGTGCCACTGTGTTTGCCGGTATTCGCTTTAGCTTGCGTTAAGCCCTGCCGAGGGTTGCTCAACCCTCAAATCAGCGACTCACAGCAAAGCGATGTTGATTTCAATCAAGGCCAAGTCGCAATAACTAAGGCCAGGCATACCTGCGCGTCGCTTTTAATCCTATAAATCCATCGGCCTGCGAGGACGCAGGCCGAATTCAGGAGTCTTTTATGCACCATCCATTTCGCATCACGGTTTTAACGGCAGCAATTCTTTCTGTATTTTCTGTTCACGCCCGTGAAGAAACCGACCTTGGCGCAGTTGTCGTCACCGCTACTCGCCAGCCAACACGCATCAATGAGCAACTGACTGACGTCACCATCATCGACCGCGAAGCGATCGAACAAGCCGGTGCCACTACGCTGCCTGAGCTGCTATCACACCAACCTGGCGTACAGCTCGTGACGAATGGCGGCTTGGGTAAAGAATCCAGTATTTTCATTCGCGGCACCAATGCAGGACACACGCTGCTACTAGTCGATGGCATGCCGTTAGGCTCTGCAACCAAAGCAACGCCCTCGTTCACTAATCTGCCACTCTCGCAAATCGAGCGTATCGAAATTTTGCGCGGCCCTGCATCTAGCCTGTATGGCTCGGACGCGATTGGCGGTGTGATTCAAGTTTTTACCAAACAAGGTGCAGGCAAGCTGCGACCAGAAATCTTTGTCGGTGCAGGCAGTTATGGCACGTTTGAGGCACAAGCGGGGGTTTCTGGCGGCACAGAGCAATGGTCTTACAGCTTGCGAGCTTCAAAACTCGAAACGGATGGCATTAATGTCGCCTCCGATCCTGTGCGCTTTGGCAGCAATTACAATCCAGACAGCGATCCGTATCAGAACACCGCTTGGTCTGGGCGCTTGGCCTTCCGTCCTGCTGCAGGTCATGAACTTGGCGTCACACTACTCAACACGGACAGTACCAATCATTACGATGGCGCTAAACCACCCGTCGATTCTTACAGCAATGACACCAATCGTGCCTGGGCAATCTATAGCCGCAATCAACTCGCCCAAATATGGACATCCACCTTGCGCTATGGCGAATCCAAAGACTGGTCGGAAAGCTTTGCGCCGGGCAGAAGCCTGTTTGCTACGGAACAAAAACAATGGACCTGGCAAAATGACATCAAGCTGCCGCTGGGCAGCCTGATGCTCGCCACTGAACATCTACGCCAGAACGTCGAAAGCACCACCAATTTCAAGCTCAAAAATCGAACGGTAGACTCCTTCATCGCAGGCTATAACGGCAACTGGGAAAACCACAGTTGGCAAGCATCCCAGCGTTACGACGACAATTCACAATTCGGCGGTAAAACCACTGGCAATCTTGCCTACGGCTACCGCTTAAACACTGACTGGCAGGCGCGTGCAGCTTACGGCACCGCATTCAAAGCGCCGAGCTTTAACCAGCTCTACTCTCCCAACACAAGCTTCTATACTGGCAACCCCGATCTGAACCCTGAGTTTGCCAAAAACCGTGAAGTTGGCCTCAACTGGAATCATGAGCACCAGCGTGCCAGCATTACCTATTTTGACAACCGCATAGAAAACCTGATTATCAACGCAGTCTTTCCACCGCCCGCGAATAAATTAAAACCACAAAATGTTAATCGCGCCCGCATCACTGGTACCAGCCTCAGTTATGGCCTGACCTATGGCGCCTGGAATGCCGATGCGGGGCTGGACTTCATGAAACCCATTGATCAAAGCACCGGCAACCGTTTGCCACGGCGTGCAGCGCAGATGGGCAAACTCTCGATAAGCTACGCACCCGGCCCATGGACACTGGGCGCAGAATTGAATACAGTTGGTGATCGCTTTGATACGGCCACACAAACCAAACCACTGAGTCAATTTGAAGTGGTTAATCTCTATGGCAGTTACAAACTCGGACAAGACTGGTCACTCGAAGGCCGCGTGAATAACCTGTTCGACAAGGTTTATGAAACTGCCTGGGGCTATGCGCAACCGCGCGCCAATGTTTTTATCGGTGTTCGTTATGCGCCAAAGTAAAAAATCTGGCAACCGTCTTACCATCATAAGGTTTGCGCAAAGCTAAACCATGCCCTCCCGCCGTCGCGCTTTTTTTGTTTTGGTCTTGCTCCTTGCCTTGGCGGCACTGAGTCTGGTCATCTCCTTGGCGGCGGGCAGCATTCCGGTCACCTTGTCTGACTTATTCACCGCGCTATTCGGCGGCAGTCCGACAGGCGAAGCATCGCTGGCTGTCGAAGTCATTCGCGGCCTGCGTCTGCCGCGTGCCCTGGGCGCTTTTGCTTGCGGCGGTTTACTGGCGCTGGCCGGTGCCTTGATGCAAGTGCTGTTGCGCAACCCGCTCGCCGACCCGTATGTATTGGGCATATCCGGCGGCGCGGCAGTCGGTGCGCTTTTGGCCATGCTCCTGGGCCTGGCGCTGTGGTTTATCAACCTGGCGGCATTTGGCGGGGCATTTGCCGCCATGCTGTTGGTATTTGGCCTGGCGCATGGCGACAACAGCTGGACGCGCACGCGGCTGCTGCTCACCGGCGTGATTGTTGCCTCGGGCTGTGGCGCAGCAGTAGCCTTGATATTGTCCATCGCGCCGGAAACACAATTGCGCGGCATGCTGTTCTGGCTGATGGGCGATGCCGGGCAAATCAGCGAAGCGCGCCCAGCGCTCGTTGTGCTGGCGATCTCGCTCCTGTTGGCGCTACCCTTCGCGCGCGAGCTCAACGTGCTGGCGCGGGGCGACATGCTGGCGCAAACCCTCGGCGTCCCAGTCGCGCAAGTCAAACGCGGCGTGTATTTTTTAGCTGCGCTAGCCACCGCCACGGCCGTCACCACGGCCGGCAGCATCGGCTTCATCGGCCTCATCGTGCCGCACCTGGTGCGCCTGTGGCTGCTGCGCCAAGGCTGGGGCAACGATCAGCGCTTGCTGCTGCCCGCCACGGTGCTGGTTGGCGGCAGCTTGCTGCTCCTGGCCGATACCCTGGCGCGCACGGTGATCGCCCCGCAACAGTTGCCCGTCGGCGTACTCACCGCGCTGATTGGCGTGCCGGTGTTTTTGTACCTGTTGAGCCGCGAGAAAACAACTTAAACCATGCACAACGCCCTCCTTTCCACCCATGCGCTGGATGTGAGCATCGGAAAAATCCGCATCTGCGATGCGCTGAATCTCAGCGTCGCCAACGGTGAGCACTGGGCGATTCTAGGCCGTAACGGCGTGGGAAAATCGACGCTGCTTGCCACCCTTGCCGGTTTGCGGCCTGCTGATGCGGGTGAATTGCACATTGGCGCCGTCTCGCCATCCGCTACGGCGAGGATCCGCAGCGGCGAGAAGAGCGTACTTTGCTCGACCGCCCTGCTG
>JAUSQB010000274.1 GCA_030652715.1 Rugosibacter sp. | reverse complement strand
GAGCAGTACACGCGCAACATGGTCACCGCAGCATCCACGGCCAACCTGGCCATTATCTTGATTGATGCACGCAAAGGCATCCTCACGCAAACACGTCGCCACTCTTATCTTGCGCATCTGATGGGCATTCCGCACATCGTTGTCGCCATCAACAAGATGGATCTCATGGATTACGATCAGGCCGTGTTTGAACGTATCCGCACCGATTATCTGGCCTTCGCCGCCCACTTGGGCATCAAGGATATTCACTTCATTCCGATGTCGGCTCTAAAAGGCGACATGGTGGTTGACCGCAGTGAGCAGATGAACTGGTATTCCGGCCCGACACTGCTTGACGTGCTGGAAAAAGCACCCACAGCCCACAGTGAAACGGAGGAACCCTTCCGCTTCCCCGTGCAGTTCGTCTGCCGCCCGCATAAATCGGATGATGCAAAACTGCACGACTTTCGTGGCTTCATGGGGCGCGTTGAATCGGGCAACATTAGCATCGGCGATGCAGTAACCGTGCTGCCTTCCGGCAAGCAAACTCGTGTCAAGGACATCCGCGTACTGGACGACTCTTTCCCGCATGCCTACGCTGAACAATCGATCACGCTGTTGCTTGAAGACGAAATCGATATCTCGCGCGGCGACATGATCGTGCAATCCGAAAAGTCGGCGCTGGTGACACGGCAACTGGATGCGATGGTGTGCTGGCTAGCCGAGACACCGATCGACCTACAGCGCAAATACCTTATCCGCCAGACGACTAGAGAATCAAAAGCTGTTATTGCTGCCATTGGGTTTCGCGTCGATATCAATACGCTTGACCACATATCGGTTGAACATCTCGAAATGAATGATATCGCGCATATTTCGTTGCGCCTGGCTCAACCCTTGAGCATCGATGCCTACACAAAAAACCGTGCGACTGGCGCGTTCATCATCATCGATGAATCAACCAACAACACCGTTGCGGCTGGAATGATTTTGTAGACAAAATTTTCGCAGCCAATAAAAAAGCCAGACACTGTCTGGCTTTTTTATTGGCTAACAGCTAAAACTTAGCTGGTGCTTTCAGTGTCTTCCGCTACAACCACATCAGGGCGATCAAGCAGCTCAACATACGCCATCGGCGCATTATCACCCACTCGGAAACCCATTTTCAGAATGCGCAGATATCCACCATTACGATTGGCGAAACGCGGGCCAAGCTCGTTAAACAGCTTGCCAACGATATCACGATCGCGCGTCCGATCAAACGCCAGCCGACGATTAGCCAAGCTGGGTTTTTTACCCAAAGTAATCAGTGGCTCGACAACTCTCCGCAGCTCTTTGGCTTTGGGTAGCGTTGTTTTGATGACTTCATGACGAAGAAGAGATACCGCCATATTTCGCAACATAGCTTGGCGATGAGAAGATGTACGATTAAGCTTCCGTAATCCATTACCGTGACGCATGATTATTACCTCGTTTTTTTACGATTACCGCGCAATGCAAGTAATCGGTTAATGGTTATCGAGTATTAAAAAAACAACTACTACTTA
Organism: Rugosibacter sp.; assembly: GCA_030652715.1. GTDB lineage: Bacteria > Pseudomonadota > Gammaproteobacteria > Burkholderiales > Rhodocyclaceae > Rugosibacter. Next base: position 2,800 of record JAUSQB010000274.1, on the reverse strand, counting down.
GGCCAGCTTTTCCAGACCTTCAGGCGGCCACCCGTCCAAGCGCATTCCCAGCGAAAGACCACGTGTAGCCAACACTTCTTTGATTTCATTCAGCGACTTACGGCCCAGATTGGGGGTCTTGAGAAGCTCAGACTCCGTACGCTGAATCAGGTCACCGATATAGTAAATATTTTCAGCCTTCAAGCAGTTTGCTGACCGAACTGTGAGCTCAAGATCATCCACTGGACGCACAAGAATAGGAGAAACCGATGCGCCTTCAGCAGATTCAGCTGATGCAGCAGTACCTTCAAGATCAGCAAAAAACGAGAGCTGTTCCATCAAAATACGGGCAGCAGTTCTAATCGCTTCTTCTGCATTCTCGATTGCGCCGTTGGTTTCAATGTCAAGAATAAGCTTATCCATATCTGTACGCTGTTCAACGCGTGCAGACTCAACTGAATAACTGACACGGCGAACTGGACTGAACGAAGCATCCAGCATGATCTGCCCAATGGCCATGTTTTCGCGTGCAATTTGACGTTGATTTGCCGGAATATACCCGCGGCCAGACTCAACGCGAATTTCCATTTTCAACTGACCACCAGGAGCAATATGCGCAATCACATGCTCAGGATTAACAATTTCAATATCATGACCACCAACGATATCTGCTGCAGTAACCACACCTTCGCCAACCTTGCTAACGGTCAGAATCGCTTCACGGCGATTGTGCATCTTGATGACAACGCCCTTCACATTCAAAAGAATATCAACAACATCCTCACGAACACCGTCCAGGGTTGAGTACTCATGTAACACACCTTCGATGGAAACTTCAGTAGGTGCAACGCCTTCAATAGAAGACAACAAAATTCGCCGTAAAGCGTTGCCCAAGGTATGGCCAAAGCCACGCTCGAAAGGCTCCATGACGACACGTGCATGGAGAGGTGAAAGTTGTTGCACATCAATACTACGTGGCTTAAGCAATGTTTGCATTTACCTGTCCTTCCAATGGGGATACGCCTGACATCCGGAGGATGTCAGGCGTGAAACTACGATTAACGCGAGTACAGTTCGACGACCAGACCTTCGTTGATAGAAGACGGCAAGTCTTGACGTGCTGGATAATTCTTGAAAACTCCGCGCCCGCTTTTAATATCGACTTCAAGCCATTCAGGGAAGCCACGTCCTTCAGCTGCATCAAGTGCGGCCTTTGTTCTGAGCTGAAGTTTGGTTTTATCAAAAAGCTGAATCACATCGCCTGGGCGGCAGTTATAAGAGGGCACATCAACCCGCTTTCCATTCACAAGCACGCCGTTATGACGAACAACTTGACGCGCTTCGGCCCGCGAAATACCAAAGCCCATACGGTAAGCAACAGTATCAAGGCGACCTTCAAGAAGTTGCAAAAGATTTTCGCCAGTTGCGCCTTTTTTAAGGTCAGCAGCACCAAAAATTTTGCGGAATTGACGTTCAAGAATGCCATAAATACGACGAATCTTTTGTTTCTCACGCAGCTGTGTGCCATAGCCAGAGAGACGCTGGCCGGATTTCTGTCCATGCTGACCCGGGGCATAAGCACGCCGCTCAACAGAACACTTGTCAGTAAAACACTTTTCGCCTTTTAAAAACAGCTTCTCGCCTTCACGGCGACATTGGCGGCATTTTGGGTCTAGATTACGAGCCATACAGTCGTGTCCTTATTGCGTTAGATGCGACGGCGCTTAGGTGGCCGGCATCCATTATGGGGAATAGGAGTAATGTCAGTAATGCTGGTAATTTTCATACCCAACGCATTCAAGGCACGAACCGCAGACTCACGTCCCGGGCCTGGGCCCTTGATCCGAACCTCAAGGTTTTTTACACCACATTCCTGAGCCGCTTTGCCAGCGGCCTCAGCAGCGATCTGTGCAGCAAATGGTGTTGATTTACGCGAACCCTTAAAGCCGGCACCGCCAGAGGTTGCCCACGAAAGGGCATTACCCTGACGATCGGTGATCGTGATAATCGTATTATTGAAAGAAGCATGAACATGGGCTATACCTTCAGCAATGTTCTTTTTAACTTTCTTTCTGATTTTAGGTGCAGTCTTAGCCATTGATTAGTTTCCTAGTTACTTCTTAGCGCCAGCAATAGATTTCCGCGGGCCCTTGCGTGTGCGTGCATTTGTACGCGTACGCTGACCTCGCAAAGGCAAGCCACGGCGATGACGAACACCACGATAGCAACCAAGGTCCATAAGACGCTTGATGCTCATCGTAACTTCACGACGTAGATCGCCTTCTACAGTAATCTTTCCAACTTCGTCGCGCAAACGCTCAAGCTCAGTGTCCGTCAGCTCTTTGACTTTGATTGAACGCTTGATCCCAACGCTGTCACATATCTTCTGCGCGCGCGTGCGACCGATGCCATAAATTGCTGTCAAAGCAATCTCTGTGTGTTGGTGATTCGGAATATTAACGCCTGCTATACGAGCCATGTGCTTACCTGTTCCTCGCCATTAAGCGGTTGTGAATTGGTTATCCGTAAATCGGAAAACCGAAGATTGTATCTGATTCGCATTAGCCAATCAACCCTGCCGCTGTTTATGGCGCGGATCAGTACAAATAATCCTGACCACACCCTTGCGACGGATGACTTTGCAATTGCGGCAAATACGCTTGACCGAAGCCATAACTTTCATTTAACTTCTCCGGATATTTAAAACAATTATTTATTTCGCACGAAACACGATACGACCCTTGGATAAGTCATACGGCGTCAACTGTACAGTCACTTTATCCCCAGGCAGGATGCGTATGTAGTGCATACGCATCTTTCC
>JAUSQB010000272.1 GCA_030652715.1 Rugosibacter sp. | reverse complement strand
CCAGCATGATTTATGTGGCGGTGGCTGATCTTATTCCGGGGTTACACAAGCGAACTGACATCAAGGCGACGGTGCAGCAGATTTTATTGATCGGTGCCGGTATTGCGACCATCTTTTTGAGCCACCGCATGATCGACTATTTCATGGGGTAGCTGATCTCGTCGCCGTTGTGGTGTGCCCAATAGCCACAACAACAAGGCCAAGGGTGCAGCACCATACACAACAAAGGTGAGTATTCCGGCAGTCAGGCTCGATTCTGTGGCTGCCATGAGCAGCGCAACATACAGCCAGCCAATGGCGATGATATACATGGTGCGATTGTAATGAGTTTGATGAGGTATTTGCTGCGAGGGCAGCGACTTTTTAACGCGCTCCTTGACACTAATTATTGTGCAATGCAAAATCAGTCCGCCATTCATCGCTATTCAATTAAGTTTCTTTTTTCAGAGACTTAATGTTTATTTCCTCTTCTTTTCAAGGGTTATTGCATGCCATCCGCCGCTGATGCTTTGTCTCAGGGTCCCCAGCAGTTTTTTGCTGCTCAGTTACCGCAAGCGTTGACTGAACTCATGCAAGGTGGCTTGTTCAATGGCGAGATGATGTCCGCAGATGATCAGGCGTTGCGTCAGGCGCTTATGCAGGAATGGCAAGGCAGGCATATGCAGTTGTGGCAGCAGATGCTGAACGCGGACAAAAATCAGTCGTTGCCACTGGTAGTGAGTGCCTCGGCAGGAGATCGACGCTTTGCTCATCCGGCCTGGAAAGAAAGCCAGCCACACGACTATTTACGCCAGGCTTATTTGCTTAACGCCGAGTATTTACAACGATTCGCCGGGATTGCTCCGGAAAGCAGAGAAAAGCAGAAGGCGGTATTTCTTGCGCGACAAATCATGGATGCCATGGCACCTTCAAATTTTATCGCGACCAACCCCGAGTTCATCCAGACAGCCCTGGAAACCCAGGGGGAGAGCATTCGGCAGGGGATACAGAATCTGATTGGCGATCTTGAAAAAGGCCGCATCTCGATGACCGATGAGACGGCGTTTGAGGTGGGCCGTAATTTAGCCACGACGCCGGGTGCAGTGATTTATGAGAATGCGGTGATGCAGTTGATTCAATATGCGCCGCAGACGAAAAAAGTGGCAGCGCGCCCTCTCTTGATTGTGCCCCCGTGCATCAACAAGTTTTATATTCTCGATTTGCAGCCGGAAAATTCTCTGGTGCGCTATGCCGTGGCGCAGGGCAACACGGTTTTTCTGGTGTCATGGCGAAATGTGCATGCTGACCTGGGACATCTGACGTGGGATGACTACATTGAGCAAGGTCCGTTGACGGCAATTCGGGTGATGCAGCAGATTCGTGGCGTATCACAGGTGAATGCGCTGGGCTTTTGTGTCGGCGGCACAATACTTGCCTCTGCCCTTGCGGTAGCGCGGCAGCGCGGTGACGATCCGGTGGCTTCCCTCACGCTCTTGACCACCTTGCTTGATTTTTCCGATACCGGTGAGATTGGCTATTTTATTGACGAGCAGTTAGTGGCGGCGCGCGAAGCGAGCGTCGGCAAAGGCGGGCTGCTTCCTGGACGCGAGTTGTCCGCCGTTTTTTCAGCACTGCGTGCGAATGACCTCATCTGGCAGTATGTGGTAAATAACTATCTCAAAGGGAGCAAACCGGCTGCCTTTGATCTGTTGTACTGGAACTCGGATGCGACGAACCTGCCTGGGCCGTTTTTGGCCTGGTATCTGCGCCACATGTATCTTGAAAACAGTTTGCGTGT
>JAUSQB010000081.1 GCA_030652715.1 Rugosibacter sp. | reverse complement strand
CATCTTCCAGACCATCGGTGAGCATGTGATCCAGCACTTTTTGATGACCTAGACGATAGCCTGTGCGCGCACGTGGCAGCATGTAAGGCGCATTGCTCATGGATTCCATGCCGCCTGCAACCACCATGCTGGAACTGCCTGCCAGCAATACATCATGCCCCAGCATCACGGCCTTCATGGCCGAGCCGCACATTTTGGTGAGTGTGGTGCATCCGGCAGAACCTGGCAGCCCACCACTTAAGGCAGCTTGTCGCGCGGGGGCCTGCTTTTGTCCGGCAAACAAACACGTGCCGAACAGCACCTCATCCACCGATTCAGGCGATATCCCTGCGCGTTTGACCGCTTCGCGAATCGCCACGGCACCCAGCTCAGGCGCGGTGAGCCCGGCGAGCTTGCCTTGAAAAGAGCCAATCGGCGTTCTTGCAACGCCGAGGATAACTACCGGATCATTATTGACCACATTGCTTGCCATGTCGTTTGCCATTTCTGTTCCTTGAATTTTTACAGCGCATCAACGCGGCTGTACGCGAATAGCGCCATCCAGGCGAATGACTTCGCCGTTGAGCATGAGGTTGCCAATGATGTGCTGCACCAGACCGGCGAACTCTGCAGGACGCCCCAGGCGGGGCGGATAAGGCACCGATTGACCCAGAGCTTCACGCACATTGTCAGGCAGGCCCATCAACATAGGCGTCTCGAACACGCCCGGCGCAATCGCCATGACGCGGATGCCGTGGCGCGCAAGTTCCCGCGCTATAGGCAGCGTCATCGCTACCACGCCACCTTTGGACGCAGAATAAGCCGCTTGCCCTATCTGGCCTTCAAACGCCGCAATGGAGGCTGTATTAACAATGACCCCGCGCTCATTGTCGGCCAGGGGCAGCTGTGCAGTCATCGCGGTTGCGGCCAGACGCAGCATGTTAAAGGTGCCGATCAGATTAATATTGATTGTCAGCGCAAAAGTATCCAGCGAATGCGCGCCCTCTTTGCCCACCACTTTTTCGCCCGGCGCAATACCTGCGCAATTGACCAGCCCGCGCAGGTTGCCGAATGCCGCCAGGCAAGCATCAATTGCCGCTTGCGCACTCGCGGGATTGGTTACATCCGTGACCACAAACCGTGCGTTGCTGCCCAGTTCGGTGGCCAGTTGTTCGCCTTGCGGATTAATATCCGCCAGCAGCACGCGACCGCCTTGTGCTACCAGCATGCGTGCAGTTGCCGCGCCCAGCCCTGAACTGGCACCCGTAATGACAAATGCGTGATCTTTGATTTCCATATGCTTATGCGCTCTTCTTTATCGCTAAAAATAATTGTGAAATAAAAAAACAACTTAAACCGGCAAATTCACCAGAATGGAGCGCACCGGTTCGCTCGACACCGAGCGCGTACTATGCCCCTCACCTGCCATGTCATCTGCATAGATGACGGAACCCGCACCAAACACGCGCTTCTCGCCCGTGCCCACGGTAATTTCGACCTGCCCCCCAAGAAAAATCAGGTACACAGGATTGGGCACCACATGCCAGCCCGAGGCGTAATCGGCGCTGGATTCACGAAACATGAAGCCGGGCACTACCTGCAGATCGGAAAAACGTCCGAACTTGCCTTTGTCCGTCAAGGTGATGGGGGTGTCTTCAAAAAAGGATTTACCGTCAGGTCCTGCTGAAATTTTGACTAGATTCATTACCTGCTCCTGAAAAATTAAACATTAAAAAAGTCGGCTCTGGCAACACGGCGAAGTCGAATTAAGCGCTTGCTATCAACTCTTAGTTCAGACGCTTAATCGGAATTGAACGCCGCTCCTCGCCTACAAACATGGCATGAAGAATTCTTCCGGCACCAGCGCTTCATCGTAATAGGAAAGCGCTTCCCGCAAATTGGATGTTGACCACACCACGGGCTGGATTTCCGGATGCACTTCCGTCATGCGTCCTACCGCGCAGAGCTCCAGCCGCACGCCGCAATAATCAAAAAAGTGCACCGAAAAGGTGTTGCCATAAGGCTGGCGCAACGGGCCCAGCAAATCCAGCTCTACCCCGTCGCTCTTCAGGAAATAACCATCCGACATGATGTCTGATGAATCTTCTTTGGTAAACGCAATGTGATGCAGCTTCACTTCCGTGCCCGGGTAAATGGCAATTTCTTGTCCGCCCACATTTTTTGCCATGCGGAACAACAACGCCGAAATGGTTTTGCCCTTTTCATCGACAATTTTTTCTGATGTCAGAAATCCCAGCATGTCGGCCAAAAAGGCGCTGCACCGTTCCGGATCGGGCGAGGTAATCGCCACGTGGTTAATATTGAGCGGTGCCGCCGTGCCACGTATCGCTTTAGGCGCGACCCAATCAGGGCCTTCAAATCCAGACACATAACCCAACTGCTGAATATCCGCAAACAGGCGGATGCGCGGGCCCGCTGGTACATCAAACACAATCGACTTGCCCAAGCCCTTCAACTCGGTATCGGCCTCTGCCACATCAACAGCAACGCCTGCTGCGGTTAACTTGCGCTGAAAATTATCCAGATCGATATCGTCCCTCACATGCAGGCCGATTTCAACCAGCCCCGGTTTATCGCTTTGATCGACCACGAATGAAAATTTATAGGGTTCGTGCCAGCAGCGGAACATTACCCGATTAGGCTCTATGCCCGTCTCCAGCAAACCCATCTCATGCGTATAAAACTCGCGCGTTTTCAACAAGCGTGAATCTTTCAACGCAATCCGGGCATAACCCAGCCGATGTATGCCTCTATGAATCAAAGCCATGCTTTACATCCTCCAAAGTGTGGGATCGACAAGTGAAATTGACAGCTTCGCCATTTAAGTCACCACTTCAAAGAAGTTGGCAAGCACAGCACTCTCGTAATAGAAAACCCCGCGTGGAATATTTTCACCCGCCCAAACGATGGGCGGTATTTTATTGCGCACAACCGAAGCCTCATACACGCCACACTGAAACTCATTGCGATTGCCCGACGGATCATGAAAATAAACCGTCGTCACCCCTGCCACCCCGTGACGGCTGATGCCGTAGTCAAAGGTTGCCACTTTGCGGTGCTTTAGCATATCCACACGGCGAATCACGTCCGCCCGGTCGCTTACATAAAATGCAATATGGTGCAGGCTGTTGGGTGGGCCCGGAGCAAATGCCACGTTGTGAATTGTGTTACTCACCGTCAGAAAGAATGCAAATGGATTGCCGTCCGGCCCATGGATGCATTCCGTCAAATTGAAGTCCAGCACTTCCTGCAAAAACTTGGCGGTTTTGTCGCAATCATTTCCGGCGAGCAACGTGTGATCCAGATGCGTCACCGGCCAAACGCCATTCAAGTTTTCCAGAATGATGTCCGGGTCTTTCATCCCGTACGAATAGCCCACCTTGTCAGAGTGATAAAACAGGTTGAACGTATGACCGGAGGGAAGCTCAATGCTGAGCCCCTCGCCCTGCCCCATGACATTCCCCGCTGCGACACGATGGGTTTTCAAGCCCCATGCCTTGGCCCCCGCTTCCGCTTCATGCAAATCATTCGGATCATTGACTTTAAAGCCCACATGATCAAGCCCCGCGCGGTCAGAGGCATTCAAGATAATGCAGTGATGATCCTGCGCTTCATGCGCCTGCAGGTACACCTGCCCGGGGCTTCTGCCGGTAACCCGCAGGCCGACGACCTCGGTGTAATGCTTTTCACTTGCTGCCAAATCCAATGCGCGAATACTCAGATAACTCAGTCGTGATACAGCCATGATGATCTCCTCTCCTGTTTTTATTTATCGCTACAAAAAACATAGCCTTAATTTTTCATGCTACACCCACAAAAAACGTTGCTTCAATCACTAAAAGTACCCCTTCACACAGTCGGCCGAACAACAGGGCGACCGATCATCAGGCGAGAAACACCCGCCTTGATTTTCTCCAGCCAGCCCGAATTTTCAATCTTGGTGACCTTGTAAAACGAAGGGCACAGTTGCGCCGCCGTGGTGATCTCGCCGCACACGCCACAGCCCACGCAGTTCGTATCAATCGCCGCCACCGGTGCCGTGCGCAAGCTGTTCGGCCCATCGGCCAGGGTAAGCGACGGGCAACCGTTAAAGCGCATGCAGGCGTGATCCCCGACGCACACTTCGGCATCCACGCCCAAACGATCAATCTCAACCCGCTCGCCAGCCTTGATTGCAGCAGCACGTTCCGGCTTTACGCGGCGCTGCTTTTGCAGCATGCATTCAGCATCGGAAATCAGCACCCGCACCTGCGGAATCTTCGCGTCCCGCCGGATCTTTTTCATCTTGTCCTGAAAATCGCGGAAGTTGTACGGGTTGGCCGTTTCTATCTTCTTCACCCCCATCGCGGCAAAGGTTTTCACAATGCTCATCTCGGTGCCGACCGCTTCGCCCGTCATCAGCTTGCCCACGTTGGGGTTTTCGTGCGCCCCGGTCATGGCGGTCCATTTATTGTCGAGCACAATGTAGGTACTGTCCTGGCGGTTATAAATGGCATTCGCAGCGGACGTATTGAATGCGCTATGCCACAGCGTGCCGTCCCCCACAACCGACACATTGTGCTGTTCGGACATGGCGGACACGGCAGAGGCTGCCGCCATGCCCGCGCCCATGCCCACGTTCGAGTCCGACATCTGGAACGGAATAAACCCGGCCATGCCATAGCAACCCACGTCCCCCCCGTGCCAGTCTTTCACCCCCGTGGTGTATTCCTGAATCTTCATTTGCGAGAACACCGGCCGCTCGGGGCAACCTGTGCAGAAAGTCGGAAAGCGTGGCGGCACGGGCGCGGGGAACATGCTCAGAGCCTGCCGTTTGCGGTTGATCAGCCCCTGCACCGCATCGCCCGGCGCTGTGCCCGTCTCGGGAATCGCCTGCATGAGGAACTGCGCCAGGGCGGGGCCGAGTTTTTCGGGAATCAGCTCGCCATACTTGGGCACTAAATCGTGGCCAAAAAACTTCACGCGGATGTCTTTTTTCTGGATCAAGGCGCGGATATGGCTTTCCATTAAATCCGGCTGGCCTTCTTCTACCAGCAGCACGTGGGTTTTATCACCAATAAAACCTGCGACCTGCTCGTCGCTCAGCGGATAAATGACATTGAGTTGCAGCAAATGAATACGCGGATCCAGCTCGCCAAATTCATCCGCCAAGCCCATGATGCTGAGTAAACGCATGGTGGTGTTGAACGTCGTGCCGTGCGTGATGATGCCGACTTTAGCTTCTTCGTTACCAAAAAATTCATTCAAATGGCGCTCGACAATCAGACGCGTGGCCGTGGGCAGGCGCTCCTCGAAGCGCCTGGCTTCTTGCTGGAATGAATACGGCGGCAAGGCAAAAATGGTCGGGTCGCGGCGGAATTCTTTCAACTTATTGACCGTACTGATTTTGGGCAGCACATTGTCGCCCACGGTAATTTCAGCATTGGCGTGCGAGTGTTGCGGCCTTAACAACAAAGCGACCACCGAGTTGCTGTCGCGCGATAAATCCATGCCTTCCTTGACCAGGCGATGCAGCACTTGCTGATCATGGCGCGGGTCGATCACCGGCATACCGATTTTGTGCCCCCAGGGCAGCGTGCGCTGCAACACCGTGGTGCTGGAGCCGCCATAATCCTCGCCCACGATAATCATCGCGCCGTCTTTCACGCCCAGTTGCGAGACGTGATCGACCACATCCTGGCCGACGCCGTTGCCCAGCACCTTCCAGGTCACCGCGCCGCGCACAGGCTCGAAAACAGAGGCGGTGAGCAATGCAGCGGCGGCCATTTCATTGCTGGAAGTTTCAAAATAACAGCCGTAATCCTTCAGAATCGGCTCATAAGCATCGGCAAAAGCATCCAGCACATTGGCGGTGGGCGCGCCGGGGTAGCCACCAAAATAGCTGATGCCGGATTCGAGCAGCGCTTTTAACACCACCAACGCACCATCGCCATAAAGCGTATCGCCCTGGCCGCCCTTGAGCTGCGCTATTTCGTCACTGGTAAATGAATGGGACATCGTGTTTATTCCGTTTTCGGTTGGGATGGATGGATACGTTTAGCGTGAAACAACGCAATTTGTGCCGGGTCACGCCTCTCGCGTAGCGAGCGAGCCAGACAGTCTCCTCCCCCGTGCGGGGGAGGCTGGGAGGGGGCGGGCCTTTATGCTGCCTTTCGCGTGTTTCATCATCAGCGGGTGGCATTTACTTACCATGAGCGTTAGGCCACGTGTAGGCTGGCGCTTGCTTGGCTGCAAACCGTGCAATCGCCTCGGTGCATTCAGGCGTAGCCACGGCCATGCTTTGCGCTGCGGCTTCCAAGCCCAGCATGGTGGCCAGGCTGCTCTCGTAGGATTGATTCAAGCTGTGCTTGGTAAAGCCAAACGCCGTGGGCGAAATATGCTTCATGGCATGTGCCATGGCCAGTGCGCGCGGCAACACATCCTGCGGTTCGTGCAGCTCCAGCACGATGCCTAAGCGCAAGGCTTCCTCCGCCGAGATTTCACGCGCGGAATAGATCATTTCTTTCGCGCGCTGCAAACCGACCACACGCGGCAGGGTGTACATCGCGCCATAATCCGGCAACAAACCCACGCGCATGAACGCCATGCAAAAGCGCGCCCGGTTGGACGCCACCACCATGTCCGCCGCCATCGCCAAACTAAACCCGGCACCATAAGCCGTACCATCCACGGCGGCAATCACCGGGCGGTCAAGGTTCATCAGTTCGGTTAAATAGGTGTGCGCTGCCATCAAGCGCTGCCGCATGATAGAAGAATTAACGCCTTCCATGCCCAGCAAATCGCCCCCCGCGCAAAAGGTATCGCCCGCGCCGGTGAGCACCACGGCACGAATGGATTGCTCGTTCAAAATGTAGCGCACCAACGCACCGAGCTCTTCGCGCATGGCCGAGTTAATGGCATTGCGGCTCCCTGGCCTGGCTAAAGTGATAGTAGCCACGCCATCATCCAGCGCTACGTTCAAGGTTTCTAAAGAATTCAAATCCATAAAATCAATTTCTTGCCCAAGGTTATCTTCAAGTTAGTGCCGTTGATACAGCGTCACCACGCAAGCGCCGCCCAAACCGAGGTTATGCTGCAACGCCACTTTGGCGTCGGCCACCTGGCGTGCCTCGGCCTGGCCGCGCAACTGCCAGGTCAGCTCGGCACACTGCGCCAGACCCGTTGCGCCCAGCGGGTGGCCCTTGGAGAGCAAACCGCCGGAAGGATTGGTGACCACTTTGCCGCCATAGGTGTTGTCGCCATCCAAAATGAATTTTTCCGCCGTGCCGCGCGGCGTCAAGCTCAACGCTTCGTAAGACAATAATTCATTGACGGTAAAGCAATCGTGCAGTTCCACCACGTCCACGTCTTCAGGACCTATGCCCGCTTGCGCATACACCGCTTGAGCCGCGCGGTGCGCCATATCGGCACCAATCAAATTGCGCATGTCGTCGCTAAATGCATCCCCCCGGTCGGTCGTCATGGCCTGCCCGGCAATCGAGACGCGCATATCCAGGCCATGCTTTTTGGCAAACGCGGGTGAGCAAACAATCGCCGCCGCCGCGCCACAGGTAGGCGGGCAGCATTGCAAACGCGTGAGCGGATCGGTCATTTTGGGGGATGCCATGACCTCCTCCAGCGTGACGGGCTTGCGAAACACGGCAAATGGATTATTCGCCGCATGCAGGCGAGACTTCACCGAAATGCGCCCGAAGGTTTCCGGTGCAATGCCAAACTCGTTGATATACGCCCGCCCGGCGGCCGCAAAAAACTGCGGCGTTCTGGGCGCGGCTTCATCAAACTGGTTGTGATCTTGCAATACCTGGATAAAGCTATCCAGCGGACTGGGCCGGTCGCTATAGGCTCCGCCTTTGAGCGCACCCGGATTCATTTGCTCAAAACCCACGGCCAGCGCGCAATCCACCACACCACTGGCCACTGCCTGCCGCGCGAGGAACAATGCCGTAGAACCGCTGGCGCAGTTGTTATTCACATTGATAACCGGAATACCCGTCATGCCAACGCCATAGAGCACCGCCTGCCCGGCGGTTGAATCGGCATACACATAGCCTGCATAGGCTTGCTGTATCGCCGTGTAGTCCAGCCCTGCATCGGTTAACGCCGCGCGCACGGCGCGTGCGCCCATCACCGGGTAAGGATCGCTTTCTCCAGGCTTGACAAACGGAATCATGCCAACGCCGACAACATACACCGTGGGTGCCACCATGCCTTTCTCCTGTTTTTATAATAGACAACTGTGCTGACTCAGCAGCCATTAACTATACACCAGCTAACACAACCGCCATGCGGAAGGCGATTCGCCATAAAATGCGCCCCCGCATGTTTTTCGCGGGACTTTTATTGGCCATCGAGTCTCTTTGTCCGCCTTGCCCCCTTTTTTGGTATCTGCTCTGTGATTCTGCTCCGCAATCTTGGTTTTTCCCGTAATGGCGACCCGTTGGTTGAAGGCGCTTCCTTGCAAATCCACCCCGGCTGGAAAATCGGTTTGACCGGTGCCAATGGCTGCGGCAAATCATCCTTTTTGGCCTTGCTGCGCGGCGAATTGCATGCCGACCGGGGCGACCTGGAACGGCCGCAAAGCTGGGTGTTGGCGCACGTGGCGCAAGACACACCCGCCCTGCCCGACGCTGCGCTGGAGTTCGTGCTCGACGGCGATGTCGAGTTGCGCCAGATCGAGCGGGAATTAACCATCGCCGAACAGCATTACGAAGATGAAGGTGAAGCGCACGCCGCAGGCGAAAAAATTGGCCTCCTGCATTCGCGCCTCTCCGAGATTGACGGCTATGCCGCCCGCTCCCGCGCTGCGGCCTTGATGCACGGCCTGGGCTTTACCGATGAAGACTTCGCCCGCCCGGTGGCGGAATTCTCCGGCGGCTGGCGTGTGCGGCTGAACCTTGCCCGTGCCTTGATGTGCCGCTCGGACTTGCTGCTGCTCGATGAACCCACCAACCACCTCGATCTGGATGCGATTTTGTGGCTGGAAACCTGGCTCAAAAGTTACCAGGGCACGCTGATCCTGATCTCGCACGACCGCGATTTTCTCGACGGCGTTTGCAGCCACATCGTGCATGTGGAAAACCAGCGCATGCAGCTCTTCACGGGCAACTATTCCGCCTGCGAGCGCGCCCGTGCCGAACGCTTGGCGAACGACATGGCGATGGCCGAAAAACAGCGCCGACAAGCCGCCCACTTGCAAAACTATATCGACCGTTTTCGCGCCAAAGCCTCCAAAGCGCGCCAGGCGCAAAGCCGCATCAAGATGCTGGAAAAAATGGGCGATATTGCCGCAGCGCATATTGATACGCCGTTTAGTTTCAGCTTTCCCTCGCCAAACGCTTTTTCTGATCCGCTCATGGTCATTGACCGCGTAAAAATCGGCTACAAAAATACAGCACCGATTCTTGAAAATCTCAATTTCAGCCTGCGCCCCGATAGCCGCATTGGCCTGCTCGGGCGCAATGGCGCGGGTAAATCCACGCTGATGAAATTGCTCGCGGGCGATATTCAACCCTTGGAAGGCACACGCGAAGACGGCCGCAACTTGAAGCTCGGCTATTTTGCCCAGCACCAGTTAGAACAACTGCGGCCCACCGAATCGCCCTTGTGGCACATGATTCATCAAGAAACCGCCATGGGCAAACAAACCCGCGAGCAAGACTTGCGCAGCTATCTGGGCAGCTTTGATTTTCGCGGCGACATGGTGGATGCGCCCTGCGGCCGTTTTTCCGGCGGCGAAAAGTCACGCCTGGCGCTGGCCTTGATGATCCGCACCGCACCCAATTTGCTGCTGCTGGATGAACCGACCAACCACCTCGACCTGGAAATGCGCGAAGCGCTGACCATCGCGCTGCAAGAAACCGAGGCCGGCATGGTGCTGGTCTCGCACGAC
>JAUSQB010000259.1 GCA_030652715.1 Rugosibacter sp. | reverse complement strand
CGATATGCATGACATCGGCGACATGCTGGTGGCTGCAGGATTTGCCGACCCGGTGATGGATATGGAAATGGTCAATTTCAGCTATCGCCACCCGCGCCAGTTTCTTGCCGACCAGCGCCATTTGGGCGTGCGTGATGCATTTCTCGGGCAGCAGTCTTTTCGCACCTGGCGCAAGGTTTTTTCTGCCTGGCCGCGCAACCATGAAGGACGCTGGCCGTTGCGCTTTGAGATTGTTTACGGCCATGCCTGGAAGCCCGCGCCCCGGTTAACATCACAAGCAACACCAAAGCGCGACGCCGCTGGCAACGCAATCGTCACCTTTCATCCGCGATGAAAAAAGCCAAGCAAAAGCAGCGCAAAATCCAACAGCTGCTGCGCCCGCGCAACCTGCTGGCGACACACCCGCTGCTGAAAAAAGGCGGCACGCATTTGCGCACGGATAAACGCGCCAGCCGCGCACGACTCAAAGCACAGCAACGCGCACAAAAGCATCAGGCTGCCAACGACAACGGCCACTGAACGACCGTATCAGCATCCATGCACGTTTATCGTTTATTGATACGCAAGTCACCTATAAGACACACCTCTGCCGATACTCGCAGAGTGTTTTAGAATGCCTGCACCTGACAGCGCAACACGCTTACCCGCGTGCCGCGCTGCGACAAAGTTTTGCGGCGACCGGCTGCAAAATCCAATTATTCTCACGAGGAAACCGAGGAAACGTATGTCTGCCACACTGCCATCGACTGCACTCTCTCTGAATACCACCGACGCCGACCCGCAAGAAACCCAGGAGTGGCTGGATGCCCTCAGCGCGGTGATCGAAAAGGTCGGCCCCGAACGCGCGCATTTTTTACTGGAACAGTTGATCAGCAACAGCCACCGCGCCGGCATCAATATTCCTTATAGCGCCAACACCGATTACATCAATACCATCCCCGTCGCACAACAGCCACGCATGCCGGGCGACCCGGAACTCGAACACACCGTGCGCGCCTACGCGCGCTGGAATGCGATGATTATGGTGCTGCGCGCCAACCGCAACGATTCTGGCCTGGGCGGCCATATCGCGAGTTATGCTTCGGCCGCTACGCTCTATGACGTGGGATTTAATCATTTCTGGCGCTCCCCGACAGAAGCGAATGAAGAAAACAATACAACATTCAAGGGTGGCGATCTGGTTCTGATCCAGGGGCATTCTTCTCCCGGCATTTATTCCCGCGCTTTTTTGCTCAATCGCATCAGTGAAGAGCAAATGGACAACTTCCGCCGCGAAGTCGACGGCAAGGGCTTGCCAAGCTATCCACACCCATGGCTCATGCCCGACTTCTGGCAGTTCCCCACCGTGTCCATGGGTCTTGGCCCCTTGCAGGCGATTTATCATGCCCGCTTCATGAAATACATGCAGGACCGCAACCTGGCGGACACCACAGGACGCAAGGTGTGGGCCTTCATGGGCGATGGCGAAATGGATGAGCCCGAATCCATGGGCGCGATTGGTGTCGCTGGCCGCGAACGGCTGGATAACCTGATTTTCGTCATCAACTGCAATTTGCAGCGCCTAGATGGCCCGGTGCGTGGCAATGGCAAAGTTATTCAGGAGCTCGAATCCGATTTTCGTGGTGCGGGCTGGAATGTCATCAAGGTGGTATGGGGCGGCTATTGGGATGCGCTGTTGGCACAGGATAAAACCGGCTTGCTGCACAAACGCATGATGGAGTGCGTAGATGGCGACTACCAGACCTTCAAGGCCAAGGACGGTGCCTATGTGAGGAAGCACTTTTTCGGCAAATATCCCGAACTTGCCAAGATGGTTGAGCACTGGTCGGACGAAGACATCTGGCGCTTGAACCGTGGCGGCCATGACCCGCAAAAAATCTATACCGCCTATGCCGCCGCCATGGTGCATCCTGGTCAACCCACGGTGATCCTGGCCAAGACGATCAAAGGCTATGGCATGGGCCCATCGGGTGAAGCGCAGAACATCACTCACCAGCAAAAGAAAATGAGCAGAGATTCCCTCAAGGCCTTCCGCGACCGCTTCAAGCTGCCGGTCAAGGACGACGACATTGAAAAGCTGCCTTACCTGAAATTTGCCGAAGATTCGCCAGAGCTCGCCTACATGCGCGCGCGGCGCGAAGATCTGGGCGGCTTTTTCATGAAACGCCGCCGCGCGGTTGAACCCCTGCCCGTACCCGCACTCACCGCCTTTGACGCCTTGTTAAAAGCCGGTGGCGAGGGACGCGAGTTTTCTTCCAGCATGGCCTTTGTGCGCGCGCTGAACGTGATGCTCAAGGATAAAGCCATTGGCAAACGCGTGGTACCCATCGTGGTCGATGAGTCGCGCACCTTTGGCATGGAAGGCTTGTTCCGCCAGATTGGCATATGGAATCAGGACGGGCAGAAATATGTGCCGAAGGATGCCGACCAGTTGATGTTCTACAAGGAAAGCAAAGACGGCCAGATTCTGCAGGATGGCATCAACGAAGCCGGTGCCATGGCCGACTGGATCGCGGCGGCCACGTCTTACTCTGTGCATGGCGTGCAGATGATTCCGGTGTATGTGTTTTATTCGATGTTCGGCATGCAGCGCACCATGGACCTGGTGTGGGCAGCGGCCGACCAGCGCGCGCGCGGCTTCCTGATTGGCGGCACGGCCGGACGCACGACATTGAATGGCGAAGGCTTGCAGCATGAAGATGGCCACTCGCACATCCTCGCTGGCACCGTGCCTAACTGCATGTCATACGACCCAACCTTTGCCTATGAAGTCGCGGTGATCGTGCAGGACGGCTTGCGCCGCATGGTGGCAGAGCAGGAAGACGTGTTTTATTACCTCACGGTGATGAACGAAAATTACGAGCATCCCGCCATGCCGGACGGCAGCGCCGAGGGCATCTTGAAAGGCATGTACGCCTTTGGCAAAGGCGCGGCGTCCAACGGCCCGCGCGTGCAGCTCCTGGGTTCGGGCACGATTTTCCGCGAAGCCATGAAGGCCGCTGAGTTGCTGCGCAACGACTGGGGCGTGGAATCTGATTTATGGTCTTGCCCCAGCTTCAACGAATTAGCGCGCGACGGGCAGGATTGCGCCCGCTGGAACCTCTTGCACCCGATGGACAAGCAGCGTGTTGCGCATGTCACCGCCTGCCTCACCGACACGCGCGGCCCGGTGATCGCGGCAACCGACTATGTGCGTTTGTTTGCCGAACAGATTCGCTCCTTCGTGCCGCGTCGCTACACGGTGCTCGGCACGGACGGCTTTGGCCGTTCGGATACGCGTGAGCAGTTGCGCCATTTCTTTGAAGTCAATCGCTACTGGATCACCCTCGCCGCGCTCACCGCCCTGGCGGACGATGGCCAGATCGAGCGTAGCCAGGTCGCGGCCGCGATTGCCAAATACAAGCTGGATGTTAATAAACCCAACCCGGTAAAGGTTTAAGTCATGTCTGACATTGTTGATGTGTTTGTGCCCGCCATTGGTGACTTCACCGATGTGCCGATTATCGATGTGCTGGTGAAGGTAGGCGATGAAGTCAAGGTCGAGGATTCGCTCATCACCGTGGAATCCGACAAGGCCACGATGGATGTGCCCTCGCCTGTGACCGGCGTGATTACCGAGTTGCTGATCAAGATGGGCGACAAGGTTGGCGAAGGCAAGCTCATTGCGCGGGTAAAAGTCGGCGCTGGCGGGACGGCGGCAACTGTGGCGGCAACTTCTGCGGCGGCAGTACCGGCACCCACGCCAGCACCTGCGCCTGCGCCTGCAACGGAACAAAAACCGGCGGCGGAATCAGCGACACCAACTGCTGCGCCTGCCAATTCTGCACCCCCCGCCGGGCACGCCCACGCCAGCCCGTCGGTTCGCGCCTTTGCGCGCACCTTGGGCGTGGATGTCGCCAAAGTGCCTGGCAGCGGCCCCAAAGGACGCATCACACAAGCCGACGTGGAAGCCTTTGTCAAAGGCGTGATGACGGGCTCTGCTGCCGCAGCTCCCTCAGCATCTAGCGCTGGCGGCCTCAATAGCCTCAATCTGCTGCCCTGGCCGACGGTTGATTTTGCCAAGTTCGGCGCCATCGAGTTGCGTCCGCTCTCGCGCATCAAGAAAATATCCGGCGCTAACCTGGCGCGCAACTGGGCGATGATTCCGCATGTCACCCAGTTCGATGAAGCCGACATCACCGATCTGGAAGCCTTTCGCGTGGCGAGCAACAAGGAGCTGGAAAAAAGCGGCGTCAAGCTCACCATGCTGGCGTTTTTGATCAAAGCCGTGGTGCAGGCGCTGAAAAAATTCCCCGACTTTAACGCCTCGCTCGATGGCGACAATTTAGTGTTAAAGCAGTATTTTCACATCGGCTTTGCGGCCGACACCCCCAACGGCTTGATGGTGCCTGTGCTGCGCGATGCGGATAAAAAAGGTATTGCGGACATTGCGCGTGAAATGGGCGAACTGGCGAAAAAAGCGCGCGATGGCAAACTGGGCCCGGCGGATATGCAAGGCGGCTGCTTTTCCATTTCCAGCCTGGGCGGCATTGGCGGCACGGCCTTCACGCCGATCATCAATGCGCCGGAAGTGGCCATCCTTGGCGTATCCAAAACCCAGACCAAACCGGTGTGGGACGGCAAAGCCTTTGTGCCGCGCCAGATGCTGCCACTCTCGCTCTCTTACGATCACCGCGTGATTGATGGCGCTGCCGCAGCACGCTTTACCAGCTATCTTGCGGCCTTGCTCGTCGATATGCGCAAAGTGCTGCTGTAAAAAATACGGAGAAAATCAATGCCCCAACTGGTTGAAGTACGCGTGCCCGATATCGGCGACTTTAAAGATATTCCCATCATCGAGTTGCTGGCCAAAGCGGGCGATACCGTCCAAGTGGAAGACGCGCTGATGACGCTGGAATCAGACAAAGCCACGCTGGATGTACCCTCGCCTGTTGCAGGCGTGATCCAGGAAATGAAAGTCAAGCTGGGCGATAAAGTCTCTACGGGTACTCTGGTCGCGACAGTCATGGTCAGTGAAGCAGCACCCGCAACTGTTGAACAAGCGGCAAAAGTCGGCCTTGGCGAGACGGCGACTAAAACTGTGACGGCACCCTCTGCATCTGCTACCACCGCCCCAGCAGCCCCCGCGCCCGGCGCTGCCACTATCACCAGCACCTTCGCCGGCAAGGCTGATATCGTCTGCGACATGCTGGTCCTGGGTGCTGGCCCCGGCGGCTATTCGGCCGCCTTTCGCGCGGCCGACCTGGGCTTGAAAACTGTGCTGGTTGAACGCTACTCAACGCTGGGCGGCGTGTGCCTGAATGTCGGCTGCATCCCCTCCAAAGCCTTGCTGCATGTGGCACAAGTGATGGATGAAGCCGCGCACGCGAGCGCGCTGGGCGTTGAATTCGCCCCCCCCAAAGTGGATATCGGCCGCCTGCGCGCGCACAAGGCAGGCGTGGTCAGCAAACTCACCACCGGTTTGGCGGGCATGGCCAAGGCACGCAAAGTGGATGTGGTGCGAGGTGTCGGGCGCTTTCTGGATGCGTTTCACCTGGAAGTTGCGACCACGACGGGCAGCGGGCAAGAGACCACGGGCGAGACCCGCGTCATCCAGTTCAGGCAATGCATCATCGCGGCGGGCAGTGCCGCTATTCACCTGCCCTTCCTGCCGGACGACAAGCGCATCGTCGATTCAACCGGCGCCCTCGAATTACCTTTCACGCCGAAAAAAATGCTGG
>JAUSQB010000252.1 GCA_030652715.1 Rugosibacter sp. | reverse complement strand
GTCGCCGGTCAGCACCACATGCACCGGATCGAACTGGGCAAGGTCAAGCGAGGCGGTCAGGTTCATGGGGCGAAATTTCGAAGCGAGACCCCAGTACGAGGTTTTACCAGTATCGCCGAGCGCATTGGTGCGAAACAGGGTGTTGCCCTTCTGGCGCAAGTTGCGGCTGTATTCGTACTGCCCGTAATTGGCTGCGATGGGTGTGAAAGTGCCTCCCAGTACATCAAGCGAATCGGGGCTTTCAACCTGCCCCTCGAAATCCCTGTAGTCATACCAGGCCAGCCCCACCTTGAAGCGCGTGTCCGAGCGAATATCCCATTGAGCGCCACCCTGAGCGCCGTACAACCAGCGGCCACTGGCCGCCGGCGGATTCTCTTCCTTGATGGGAAAGGCGCCCACTGTCAAAAACGGCTTGACCGTGTTGTTGGCAAAGCCAGGCTTGAGCGTCGCGGCAACCCCCTCAAAGCTCAAGTCCTCATCCCACACCAGATCGGTAGAGAACCACGGGCTGGGAATGCGGCCGCCCGTAACAGTCAGCCATTCCGTCGGGTCAAACTTGATGTACGCACGATCCACCAGAAAAGCGTACTTGTTGAAGTCCTGTCCCAGCGACTGATTGGTGGACACCCGATCGGTCGAACTGCCTGTCGCCAGACGCAAGCCCCCGCTCCAGGTGTCGGAAATCTTTGCCAGCATTCCCAGCCGCGCCCGCAGGCGGAAGCGATCTCGCTTCTCAGTGGCATTCGCGGTTGGTATTCCACTGCCGTTGACTTTGGCCAGGTCCGCAGCACGGGTAAGGACTGTCGGATCAACGTTGGCAGAAAAACCGCCGTCTTGAATCATTAGATCCTCCCAGCTTTCAAATACATAGTCCGCTGCACTTGCATTGCCTTCGGTAAAGTCATCAAACTGATACCGTAAGCGCATATCGCCTTCCCATGTGATGCGATCCAGCCATTCCGGTATCGCATTCGGTGCGGCCCAGCGTTCGCTTTTCGCCTGCGCCAGTACCTCCTGCTTGATCTGCTCGCGAATCTCGTTCTTCACCACCTCGGGCACATATTGCACGCGCACCGACGTATCGGGCTTTTTCTGCGCCACTTTCTTTGCCGCATCCTGCTCGGCCTTCTTGACCAGTTCATCCGCCTTCTCGCGCGTGAGCGCCCCGGTCTCGACCAGCACATCGATCAGATTCAGCGTCGTCTGCCGCATCACCTCCAATGAGGCTCGTTCGTCGTTAGCCTGTGCTGAGCCTGTCGCCAGGATGATGGCAACCAGTAAGCCTAAATATTTTTTT
>JAUSQB010000248.1 GCA_030652715.1 Rugosibacter sp. | reverse complement strand
TTGGTGAGCTGCGAGCCCTGGGCTTCGAGCACGGCGCAGGAGACGTAGTTTTCTGAAGCAATTAGCTCAATGTGATCTTCCTGACGCTGCGTTTCGTCCTGTATGGCCGCCCACAATTCGGCGTCTGTTTTAGCGATGGTGTTTTGCTTGGAAAACATGGCGATATCCTGTCAAAGAGGGAAAAAATAAAGATTCGTTGATTTTAGCATCCGGGCAATCGTCGCTTGGTTCGTGCGCGAGAAACGGTAGCCCCCAATGCGAACGACAGGATGCGCGTCACTGCAACAAGAATGTCGCACATTAACGACTCGACAAAGCATAGCTATCTGCGGAATGACTGCGATTTTTCGAGTGGCCTGTCGCCAGGCTGCGACAGGCCACTTGCTAATTTCTATTTCTCACCAAGATTTTTTGTAAAAAAATACATTTAATCAATCAGTAACATAAATTGGCATAGAAGTTGCTTTTTTGTAGAGCTGTAGCACTGCATGCCCGATAGCATACCGTTCATTAATCGTTGCTTGTGCAATCTTTGGCGTGACGAATTCAAACCTGTTGGATAAATATAAATAGGAGATGCAAAAATGTCCTCAATATCTACTCCGAGGGAGAATCATATTCTTGCGGCCTTGCCGGATGCTGACTATGTGAGGATGTTGCCTCACTTGGAACAAGTATCAATGCCCGTGGAATCGGTGGTTTATGAGGCTGATCGTCCTTTGGGCTACCTTTATTTTCCTACCACTTGCATTATCTCCTTGTTCCACGTTCTGGAAAGCGGGGCATCGGCTGAGTTTGCCGTTACCGGTAATGAGGGGATGGTGGGTATTTCCTTGTTCATGGGAGGAACAAGTATGCCGAGCGAAGCAAGGGTACAAATCGCGGGTAGCGCTTATCGCCTCAAGACTAATATTCTGAAAAGGGAATTGACGCTGAACTGCAAGTTGCAGCACCTGGGGCTGCGCTACATACAAATACTGATAACGCATATGGCGCAAACTGCAGTATGCAATCGGCATCATAATCTGGAGCAGCAATTATGCCGCTGGCTATTGCTACGCCTTGATCGTTTGCCTAATAGTGATCTGACAATAACGCAAGAGCAGATTGCTAACGACCTGGGCGTTCGTCGCGAAAGTGTGACCGAAGCTGCCGGAAAATTACAGTGGGAAAGATTGATTCAATACAAGCGTGGCCACATCAGTGTGCTGGATCGCAAAAAACTGGAAAATCGTGTATGCGAATGCTATGCGTTACAAAAAAGGGAATTTGACCGCCTGTTGGCATGAGGAAAAATGACATGCGGGTGGCCAGAAGAGCTACGCCATCTCATCCATTGTCCCAGCAAGATGCGATTGCTCGTCCCAGACGAGAATTCGCCATTGGTCGTCGGCATATTCCAGCCAGTTGAGTACCGCGTTCGGGATAGCAAAATCGCGTGGGCTGTCCAGGCCGCGCTGCGTGGCTAGCCGGTAAATGATGTCGAGTACGCCGCCATGGGTGAATAACAAAATGGCCTGGCCGACATGACGCTCGGCCAGCACCTGCATCCCGTTGTGCACGCGTGCAGAAAAAGCTGTGAGCGATTCGCCGTTGTCATAGGCGTAATGCAGGTCGCGCGCCTGGTGCAAGCGATACATCGCCGGATGCGCGTGCGCTGCCTCGGCAGAGGTTAGCCCCTGATGCGTGCCGTAATGGCGTTCGCGAAAAGTCGGCGCTGGCAATACGGCGAG
>JAUSQB010000246.1 GCA_030652715.1 Rugosibacter sp. | reverse complement strand
CGCCGCCTTTGACCAGCACATCGGGATGGCAATCGAGAATGCGCGCAAGTGGCGTGTCCTCATCGAACCAGGTGACCAGCGTGACGCATTCCAGAGCTGCGAGCAGCGCCATGCGGTCTTCCAGCGTATTGATGGGCCGCTCATCACCCTTGCCCAGGCGTTTGACCGAAGCATCGGTATTGACGGCGACAATCAGGCTGGCGCCAAGCGCGAGTGCCTGCGCTAGATAGGTGACATGGCCGCGATGCAAAATGTCAAAGCAACCGTTGGTAAATACCAGCGGGCGCGGCAAGCTGACGACACGATGCGGCAACTCGGCTGGCGAAACGATCTTCGCTTCGAATGCTGAAGCGTTCATCAGCGCTGGGCAGAAGGGGTGCTTTGGTGTGCCTGGCCGTCAATCCGGCGTGCTTCTTCGGGACTGATGATTTCCAATACGCGCACGACTTTTTGCACGCCGCCGGTGGTGCGGGTAATGTCGGCGGCGGCATCCGCTTCGGTTTGCGTCACCAGACCGAGCAGAAAGACCACGCCAGCTTCTGTGACGACTTTAACGTGATGTGGCGAAAACTGATTGGCATCCACAAAACGCGCCTTTACCTTGGATGTCAAATACGTATCGTTGCTGCGTCCGCCGAAAGAAGATGGACCGGCAATAGCCAACTCGTTGCTGATGGCTTTCACATTAGGTACGCCGCTGATCAGTTTTTCGACCGAGGCTTTGACGTCGGCGCTGGGCGCTTCACCGGTAAGCAGCACCATGCGGTTATAGCTGGTGACATTGACGTGCACGTTAGAGCCATAGTTCTCGCGCAGACGATTTCTGGCGCGTAGTTCAATACCTTCGTCGGTTACATACGTTTCAGAGGCGCGACGGTCGCCGAGCATCAACGCTCCCGCGCCAACACCTACGGCAGCAACGCCAAAACAGCCAGCAAGAAAGGGGATTGATGCAGCAATCAGGGCGTAACTGCGCAGGCGGGTGGCGAGGTTTTGCATAGAGTGAACAGTGCTCATTGAATATCTCCAAGAATCAAGGCGTCAATGCCATCGCACAGACAGTGGATGGTGAGTAGATGAACTTCCTGAATGCGGGCTGTGCGTTCGACGGGCACACACAGG
>JAUSQB010000245.1 GCA_030652715.1 Rugosibacter sp. | reverse complement strand
TTGGTGGATCAGATTTCCGGCCGCAGCATGGGTGTGCGTGCCGACATCACGCCGCAGGCCGCGCGCATTGATGCGCATATGCTCAACCGTTGCGGGGTTACGCGGCTATGTTATTGCGGTAGCGTATTGCATACCTTGCCAGCATCGTTTGATGCCACGCGCGAACCCGTGCAGATTGGTGCCGAGCTTTACGGACATGGCGGGTTGGAGGCGGATATTGAAATCGTCGAACTGTTAGCGTCCGCCCTGCGTTTGTGCGATATTCAAGCCGTGCGGCTTGATTTTGGTCACGCGGCCATTTTCAATGCGCTGATCGAACCTGCAGGTTTTGCCACTGAGCTGACGCAGGAAGTATTTGACGCATTACAAGGCAAAGATATTCCAGCGCTGCGCGAATTGCTGGCTGCTACTGCCGAGCCACTGCGTTCTGCGTTGCTAGCTCTGCCTGATTTACAGGGGGACGCGCGTGTGCTGGACGAGGCTGTGCAGCGCCTGCCTGCATTGCCAGCCATTACCTCAGCCCTCAGTGATCTGCAGCGCATGGCGCATAGCTTGGGCGATTTGTCCATTGGGTTTGATTTGGCCGATCTGCGCAGCTATAACTACCATACGGGTATTGTGATGGCGGCTTATTGTGCGGATAGTGCCGGTGCGCTGGCGCTGGGTGGGCGATATGATGGGCTGGGTGCCGCCTATGGGCGAGGGCGTCCAGCGACTGGGTTTTCGATGGATTTGCGTGAGATTGCACGCTTGGCGCCGAATGGCAAACGACGTGCTGGCGTGCTGGTGCCGTGGCCGGAAAGTGATGCTGTGTACGCTGAAGTGAAGCGTTTACGCGGGCAAGGCGAACGTGTGGTATTTGCCTTGCCAGGCCATGAAGGATCGTGGCGAGAATCAGATTGTGATCGGGCGCTTGTTTTGCGTGCGAATGAATGGATCGTTGAACCTCTGAAAGACAATTGAAATGGCCAGAAATGTTGTAGTTATCGGGACACAGTGGGGCGATGAAGGCAAGGGCAAGATCGTCGACTGGCTGACAGATCATGCCGACGGTGTGGTGCGCTTTCAGGGCGGACACAACGCAGGCCACACATTGGTCATTGGAGGTCAAAAAACGGTGTTGCATCTGGTACCTTCCGGCATCTTGCGCGCTGGAGTTACTTGCTACATCGGCAATGGCGTGGTGTTATCCCCTGAGGCCTTGCTTAAAGAATTGGATGAGCTCAAAGCGGCAGGCATTGATGCTGAATCGCGCTTGAAACTTTCAGAAGCCTGCCCGCTGATTTTGCCTTACCACCAGGCGATTGATGTCGCCCGCGAAGTCGCCCGTGGCAGTAACAAAATTGGTACCACGGGGCGGGGAATCGGCCCGGCTTATGAAGACAAAGCGGCGCGGCGTGCACTTCGGCTGCAGGATTTGACCAAGCCCCAACGCTTTGCTGAGCGCCTGGCCGAGTTGCTCGAATATCATAATTTTGTGCTGAAGAATTATCATGGCGTAGACCCGGTGGATTTCCAGAAAACGCTGGATGACACCATGGCCATTGCGCCCCGCCTGATCAAGATGATAGATGATGTGCCGCGTGCGCTGTATGATCAGCACAAAGCGGGCGCGAACTTGTTGTTTGAAGGCGCGCAAGGCACCTTGCTGGATATCGATCACGGTACCTATCCCTTCGTTACCTCATCCAATTGCGTCGCCGGCGCTGCTGCGGCTGGCGCTGGCGTGGGGCCGGGCATGCTGCATTACGTACTGGGTATTACTAAAGCTTACACCACCCGTGTGGGTGGCGGACCTTTCCCGACCGAGCTTTATGATGCGCTGGACAAGCAGGACCCGGTCGGCAAACACATGGCCACTAAAGGCCATGAGTTCGGCGCAACCACCGGCCGGGCACGGCGTTGTGGCTGGTTTGATGCCGCTGCATTAAAGCGTGCCATTCAGATTAACGGCGTATCCGGTTTGTGCATTACCAAACTGGATGTGCTGGATGGCGTAGAAGAGTTGAAAATCTGTACGGGTTACCGTATCAATGGGTATGTTTCCGACATTTTGCCCGTGGGTGCCGATGAACTCGCCTGCTGCGAACCCCTCTATGAGTCGCTACCAGGCTGGCCGGGCAGCACCGTGGGCGTCAAGACGCTAGACGGTTTACCTGCCGAGGCGCGCGCCTACATTCAGCGCATGGAATCGCATTGTGGCGTTCCCGTCGATATGATTTCTACCGGGCCGGATCGCGAAGAAACCATCGTGCTGCGCCACCCGTTTCTTCAATAAGTCTGCGCCAAGCAACGCAAGCTGGTAACAAGGGTCGCTTCTGCGACCCTTGTGTTTTACTCGAATGTTTTGCACGAATCACCTTTTCATGACGATGAACCCTTTGACACTCGCTGATTTTGACTATGCGCTGCCGCAACGCTTGATTGCGCAAGCGCCGTTGGCACAACGCTCGGCTAGTCGACTGTTAAATGCCGGTGGAAAACTGCTGCTGGATCAGCGCATCTCGGATCTGCCCAGCGTGTTGCAGCCGGGCGATTTACTGGTCATGAATGACAGCCGCGTGATGCATGCACGACTTCAAGGCGTCAAGGCCACGGGCGGGCAGGTGGAAGTTCTGGTCGAACGTATCGTGAGCGGCAATGAAGTGCTGGCACAAGTGCGGGCGAGTAAATCCCCAAAAACGGGCAGTCGGTTGATTCTTGAAGGATTGCTCGATGTCGAGGTCTTGGGCCGCGAGGGGGAGTTTTATCACTTGCGTTTGCCGGGCGAGGCGCTGGAAACGATTGAAGCGCATGGGCGCTTGCCTTTGCCACCCTACATCGCACGCGCGGCAATAGCGCCCGATGAAACACGGTATCAAACAGTTTATGCGCGCGAAACAGGCTCGGTGGCTGCACCCACGGCAGGGCTGCATTTTGATGAAGATTTGCTCGCCAAGGTACGTGCGCAAGGCGTGGATATTGCCTATGTCACGCTGCATGTCGGGGCGGGAACCTTTCAGCCGGTGCGCACGCAAACCTTGGCCGATCATCACATGCACACCGAGCGATATACCATTTCGCCTGCAACTGCCGAAGCCATTGCCGCGACAAAGGCACGCGGCGGGCGTGTCATTGCGGTGGGTACGACCTCATTGCGCGCGCTGGAATCTGCCGCGACAGAGAACGGCGTAAAAGTCGGCGCTGGCGAGACGGCGAT
>JAUSQB010000238.1 GCA_030652715.1 Rugosibacter sp. | reverse complement strand
CAATCTTTATGTCGCATTCAACTTCAGCACTGCCATCTGGGTTAACTTCAAACTTTTTGGCGGCATGGGATTGATGTTTCTGTTTATCATCGGCCAAGGGCTGCTACTGGCCAAATATATGCCTCAGGAGAACTCATAATGCTTTATGTCATCATGGCTTACGATGCACCCAATAGCGAAGAACCCCGCCGTACAGCACATGCAGCGCATATGGCGCATGTGGATAAAATCGCCGCCGCAGGCGGTCAAATCGTATTAGCAGGTCCCTGCCTTGCAAAAGACAGTCCTGACCGTCAACTTGCCGGCTTTTTTGGCAGCCTGATCGTTGCCGAATTTGATTCGCTGGCCGCAGCGCAGGAATGGTCAGACACCGATCCCTTTGTCACTGCCGGGGTTTTTGAAAGCGTGATGGTCAAACCTTTCCGCCAGGTCATACCCAAGCCATGAGCACCATGGGCGTTATCGATCTGATGCGCGAACGGCTTGCCGCTTTAGAGCCGACAGCTTTGACAGTGATCGACGATTCAACGCTGCATGCCGGACACGCCGGTGCACGTAGCGGTGGCGGCCACTATCGCTTGACCATCGTATCCTCTCGATTCAGCAATTGCAGCACCATGCAAAAACACCGCTTGGTGTATGATGCGCTCGGATCCTTGATGAAGCGGGAAATTCACGCATTGAGCATTAATGCGCTTCCCCCAGACGAATCCTGACGCATCACACATTTCACTGAAGCAACCTTTTAACTTAATTCAGGAACTACGATGAATCACACGCTCCGTTATGCCCTTCTGATTGCCCTGGCGACTTCTGTGGCAAGCAGTGCTGCCGTTTATGCCGCCCCAAAAAATGCAGGTGAGAAATCAACGTCTGCCTTCGTTACCGTCAATGGCCAATCGGTTCCCAAAAACCGTGCTGACATGCTGATTTCAGCCCAGGTTTCCCAAGGCCAGCCAGACTCCCCGGAACTGCGTGCTGCCGTGAAGGAAGAACTCGTCCGTCGCGAACTTCTGTCACAAGAAGCTGCCAAAAAGGGCTTGGACAAGAGTGCCGAAGTACAAGCTCAAATGGATATGGCGCGCCAAGGTGTTTTGATTGGCGCCTATCTTAAAGACTACGTAAAACGTAACCCGATCAGCGATGCCCAGATTAAAAAAGAATATGACGATCTGAAAACACGCCTGGGTAACAAAGAATACAAAGCACGTCATATTTTGGTCGATAAGGAAGAAGACGCCAAAGCGATTATCGAAAAACTGAAAAAAGGCGAAAAATTTGATGATCTTGCCAAGCAGTCAAAAGACCCCGGCTCCAAAGAACGGGGTGGCGATCTGGGCTGGGCTAGCCCGGCCGCTTTTGTTAAGCCGTTCTCTGACGCTATGACCAAACTCGAAAAGGGTAAATTTACAGCGGCCCCGGTACAGAGCGATTTTGGCTGGCACGTTATCCAGCTTGACGATACGCGTGATACCAAGATTCCCGCATTCGAAGAAGCTAAAGATCAAATCGCCCAGCAAATGCAACAAGGCTTGATTCAGAAACATATGGATGAACTGCGCGCCAAGGCAAAGGTTGATTAAGGTAATCATCTGGCCAAAAACGGGGGCTGCGGCTCCCGTTTTTATTTTCAAACCTCTCATTAACTTGATCTAACCGCAATCAGCATGCAAATGCAAAACAACTCGGTAGCTCAACCTGTCCGGCGGATTGTTTTTCGACGTGCAAAACCCAATCGCGGCCCAGCCTTTGAAGAACTCGTACGTGGCATGGGTACCGAGATGAAAAACCACAAGGGGTTTTTAGGGGCTGAAATCATTCCACCCGAAACACCTCAGGGTGAATATCAATTCATTTTTCGCTGGGCCAGCCAAAAAGACCTCAATGTTTGGGATGCCTCTGCAGCTCATGCAGAATGGCTTCAGCGCTTGGGCGATGTTGCGGAGGGTGACCCGGAGTACCGCTTGCTTTCAGGCCTTGAAGCGTGGTTTTCCCCGGCCGCAATTCCCGGTGTTAAAGCGCCATCGCGCCTAAAAATGGCATTCATTACATGGATAGGAATTTTCCCCACTGTGGTGCTTTTGCAAGTCACCTTTGCACCATTGATTTCTAGCTGGCATCCACTACTACAAATTGCGGCATTTTCTGCCCTGATGATCGTTCTCATGACCTGGATTGTCATGCCGGGGCTGACACGCTTATTTCGTCCGCTACTTGTAACGCAGAACAAGACCGAAAAATAAATCTCCTCTGATTTATCCTGGTATTTTCATGTCACCTCCTGCTACGACTAATATCGATCTAAACCGCGCCGTGCTGATATTGGCGGGTGCCGCGTTTGCCAGCGCCGCCTCGTTTCGTATCTGCGACCCATTTTTGCCGACACTTGCCTCGAGTTTTACTGTCAGCATTAGCAGCGCAGCCCGCGTAATCACGGCATTCGTTATTGCCTATAGTGTTTTTCAGCTGGTGTTTGGCCCCCTGGGCGACCGCGTTGAGCGCTATCATCTGGTCGCCTATTCCACTTTGGCATGCACTGTGGGCTCAATTGCCTGCGGCTTATCTCCTTCCTATAACTGGCTGGTGGCATCGCGTGCGCTGACGGGCGCTTTTTCAGCCGGCATTATCGCGGTGGGTGTCGCATGGATTTCTGACCAGGTGCCGTTAAGCCAGCGCCAGCCGATGCTTGCCCGATTTATCAGCGGACAAATCATGGGCATGGTTGCAGGGCAAGTCATGGGCGGATTATTTGTTGATACCCTGGGTTGGCGTTGGGCATTTGCTACCCTGGCGCTTATTTATCTTTATTTTGGCTGGCTGCTATTACGCCAAGCGAATATCATCCGCGCGACTTCCCCCCCGCGCCCTCCTGCCCTGTCGGGCAATCCATTGTTTTCCGTTGCACGCGATCTGTTTGCTGTCGTGCAATCGCCCAGAGCCTGGCCCGTATTTGCCGCTATCTGCTTTGAAGGCATGGCGGTGTTTTCAGTGCTTGCCTTTCTTCCCCTCTATTTGCACACTCATTTTGACATCAGCATGACCAAAGCAAGTTTGGCGCTCATCGCTTATGGTGCTGGAGGCTTGGTTTATTCCTACAACGCCAGGCGTCTCATCAACCGCTTTTCAGTCGGCAACCTGGCCCTGCTGGGCAGCTTTGCAGTCGCAATAAGCCTGCTACTACTTTACCTTGTCCCCGCCTGGTATTTGGCTATCCCTGTGATGGCGGGTGCCGGATTTGGCATGTATCTGCTGCACAGCACGATCCTCACACGCGCGACGGCCATCACCGAGACAGCGCGCGGCTTGGCGATATCGCTCACAGTCTCTATTTTCTTTGTCGGGCAGTCGGTCGGCATTTATGCCGCATCACGCGTGGTGGAGCAAATCGGCATACCCCCCATCATTCTGGCCGGCAGCTTGCTGATTATGCTGGTAGGTATTGGCTTTTCTACGGTGATCAAAAAACGTCAAGCAACTGCCGCTTGATGTTTTTTGATCACGCGCAGCCGAATTATTTCAGCCAGCGACGCGCGTTGTGAAATAAATTCATCCACGGCGAAGCGCCCGCATAGCGTGCTTCCCAGTCGCGCGGATGCCATGACATCTGTGCTGCACGCACCACCCGTTCTGGATGCGGCATCATGATCGTCACGCGCCCATCTGTTGAAGTCACCCCGGCTAACCCTTCAGGCGAGCCATTCGGGTTAAACGGATAGGCAGATGCTACTGCGCCACGGTGATCGATGTACCGCAATGCCTGTAATCGCCGTATTGCCAGCGCCGACTTTTTATTATCGGCATGCACGGCGCGGCCTTCGCCATGCGAGACCACCACCGGCAATTGCGAGCCCGCCATGTCCGCCAGGAAAATCGAGGGCGATGGAGGAATTTCCACCATCACCAGGCGTGCTTCAAACTGCTCGCTACGGTTGCGCTGAAATGTTGGCCAATTGTCGGCACCGGGAATAATCGGTGCCAGATGCGCCATCATCTGGCAGCCATTGCACACCCCCAGAGAAAAACTGTCAGTGCGCGCAAAAAATGTCGCAAACTCGTCGCGCAACTGGTTATTGAACAAAATCGATTTAGCCCAGCCTTGCCCCGCTCCGAGCACATCACCATATGAAAAACCACCACACGCAACCAAGCCCTTGAAGTCGGCCAGCTTGACGCGCCCCGCCTGCAGGTCCGACATATGCACGTCAAATGTTGCAAACCCTGCACGATCAAAGGCGGCGGCCATTTCCACGTGTCCATTAACCCCCTGCTCGCGCAGAATCGCGATTTTTGGACGAGTGTCGCTGGCAATAAAGGGCGCTGCAAGTGGTACATCAAGCTCAAACGTAGTCTTCGCTGACAAACCCGGATCCTCACAATCCAGCAAGGCAGCGAACTCTTCTTCCGCGCACGTCGCATCATCGCGCAATTGCGCAATCTGGAAGCTCACCTCGCTCCATACGCGTTGCAATTCGTGACGTGGCGCAGA
This sequence comes from Rugosibacter sp., assembly GCA_030652715.1. GTDB lineage: Bacteria > Pseudomonadota > Gammaproteobacteria > Burkholderiales > Rhodocyclaceae > Rugosibacter. The sequence goes on along the minus strand of JAUSQB010000238.1, from coordinate 3,065 downwards.
AAACACGCGTTTGGCATTACGCCAGATGCGCACTTCATCGCTGGTATTGGTATGCCCGATGAAATGCACTATCCGACCCAGCCCCGCTTCACGCAAAACAGCCATGACAGCGGAGCGATCCGCATGGCGAATCTGCAGCACAGCACCGAGTTCCTCGGTAAACAAGGCCGCCAATAACTTATCCTGCGTCCGGCCAGCCAGCATATCTGGTCGACGTTCCATGCCATCGACATCGTTCATCAACGCGTCAAAGCACAGCGCATCACTATTGAGCGAGATGCCGACATGCGCAGCAAAGCTCATCTCGCAAATAGTCGCCCACAAGCCGCCATCGGATCGATCATGGTAGGCCAGAATTTTTCCGTCACGATTAAGCTGCTGAATCGCATTAAAAAATGCCTTGAGCAAGCCAGGATCAACATCCGGTGCCACATCGCCACTGACGCCATAAACTTGCGCCAAGGCGGAGCCTCCCAGCCGGTTGCGTCCCTCGCCCAAATCAATCAGCAAAAGCTCTGTTTCACCCACCTCCGCATCACGCCGCAGCTCAGGCGTCAAGGTGCGACGAACATCTTCCACCGGGGCGAATGCCGTGATGATTAATGACACTGGCGAGACCACTTGCTTTAGCTCACCGGCTTTGTTCGCACCCGCCGTCTCTTCGGCCACTGTCCACTGCGTGCGCATGGATAATGAATCCTTGCCCACCGGAATAGCCACGCCCAGCGCAGGACAAAAATCGAGCGCGACCGCTTTGACTGTATCGAACAACACCGCATCTTCATGTCCATGGCCTGCCGCCGCCATCCAGTTGGCTGATAATTTAATGCGTGAAATATCGCCCACATCGGCGGCGGCCAGATTCGTTATTGCTTCACCAATCGCTATCCGCCCTGAGGCCGGGCCATCCAGCAAAGCCAGCGGCGTGCGTTCGCCCAAGGCAAAGCATTCACCACGGCAAGTGTCATAGCCCATGGCGGTGACGGCCACATCAGCCACGGGCACTTGCCACGGCCCCACCATCTGGTCACGGGTGGTCATCCCGCCGACTGAGCGATCGCCAATAGTGATTAAAAAGTTTTTCGAGGCCACGCTGGGCAAGCGCAATACGCGGTGTGCGGCTTCCGCCAGATCAATCGCTGCCAGATCCAGAGCGGGCATATGCACCACGTGACGGCTGGCCTCGCGATGCATGCGCGGGGGCTTGCCGAGCAATACTTCCAACGGCATATCCACAGGGCGATTATTAAAATGTGCATCTGTCACGGCCAGATGGCCATCCTTGGTGGCCACGCCGAGCACGGCAAACGGGCAGCGCTCACGCTCGCACATCGCGCGGAATTCATCCAGCCGCGCTGGAGCCACGGCCAGCACATAACGTTCTTGCGCTTCATTGCTCCAGATTTCGCGCGGGCTCATGCCCGGCGCTTCAGTTTGCACCGCGCGCAGATCAAACACCGCACCACAGTCGGCATCATGCGCCAGCTCAGGCAGCGCATTGGATAAGCCCCCTGCGCCCACATCATGGATCGCCAGCACGGGATTGTCTTCGCCCATTTGCCAGCATCGGTCGATGACTTCCTGTGCCCGCCGCTGCATTTCCGGGTTGCCTCGCTGTACCGAAGCAAAATCAAGATCCGCCGAGTTGCTGCCAGTAGCCATGGACGATGCCGCCCCGCCACCCAGCCCGATCAGCATGCCCGGGCCGCCCAGTTGAATGAGCAAAGTGCCCGCCGGAAACCGGATTTTGAACGCATCCCGGTCAGCAATGTTGCCCACGCCGCCAGCCAGCATGATGGGCTTGTGATAGCCACGCACTGCGTTGCCAAACTGTTGCTCGAAGGTGCGGAAATATCCTGCCAGATTGGGCCTGCCGAATTCATTGTTAAAAGCTGCCGCACCCAGCGGGCCTTCGATCATGATGTCCAGTGCGGAAGCGATACGATCCGGCTTGCCATAGCCCGATTCCCACGGCTGGTGATAGCCGGGGATGCACAAATCAGACACCGAAAAACCCGCCAGCCCCGCTTTGGGTTTTGAGCCGCGACCGGTCGCCCCTTCGTCACGAATTTCACCGCCCGAGCCGGTTGCCGCGCCCGGAAAAGGTGAAATGGCCGTAGGATGATTATGCGTTTCAACCTTGACCAGAAAATGCGTCAATTCTTCGCGCCAAATATAGCTGCCATCGGCCTGCGGCAGGAAACGGCGAATGGATGCGCCTTCAAGAATGGATGCGTTATCGGAATACGCCACAATCGTGCCTGCTGGATTGGCCTTATGCGTTTCACGTATCATGCCAAAGAGGGACAACGGTTGAGCTTCGCCATCCACCGTCCATGTCGCATTGAAAATCTTGTGCCGACAATGTTCGGAATTTGCCTGAGCAAACATCATCAGCTCAACATCGGTCGGATTGCGGCCCAGCTTGGCAAAGTTATCCAGCAAATACTCGATTTCATCCTCGGACAAGGCCAAGCCGAGGGATGCATTAGCCGCCACCAGCGCATCCCGGCCGCCGGTGAGCGTATCGACGATCGTGAGCGGTTGCGGTGATGTTTCATGAAACAGTACTTGAGCTTCTTTCAGTGTCGCCAAAACGGATTCAGTCATCCGATCATGCAAACCGCGCCGTACCGCCAGCACCGACTTTTCGTCTTTCACCCCGCCGACATAAAACGCCGTGCCGCGCTCGATACGCTGCACCTGTAAAAAACCGCAATTACGCGCTATATCAGTCGCTTTCGTACTCCACGGAGAAATCGTGCCCAGGCGTGGGGTGACTAATTGCAGCGTACCCACTGTATCTGCAGGCTGCCCGTTTGGCTGAGCAGTTGAGGCATGAATGCCCAACAACTCTTTCAAGCGCGCTGTTTCGGCCGCATCAAGCGGCGCAGATAGCGCAATGAAATACCAGTGCTCCGCCGCTAAAGTAAGCTTTGGGCTGACCTTCTGTAAAGACTGCTGCAAATGGGTAAGTCGGGAAGCCGAAAAAGCGGCATTGCCGCGCAGCGCAAGGAATTCAGCCATGGCAGGAACAAGGTGTCAGCAAAAATCAGGGAGGCGAA
>JAUSQB010000222.1 GCA_030652715.1 Rugosibacter sp. | reverse complement strand
TCGTGATAACCGACGCTGGACATTTATTTCTCCTTGTAATGACGAAACCTGATGACGAATGCCCAGTTTTTGTGCGGGCAGGCGGATCATCGCTGTATTTTCGGCTTAACTTCGATTGATCTGATAGCTCATCACGGTGGCTTTCCCGAAGGTGCGATGTGGCCCATCCGTGACGGCTCGAGGGCATAAATTTTTCGTTCATACGGCTCACCAGAGCCTCGGCTCGACAGGGAATGTTGGCTTTTGCGCCGATTCCCTTCCCAACTGCAACTCATTAAATGGCAACGGTAGCGGCGAACCGGTATAAAGATGCTCATGAGCAAATCTACCAACCGGCGTGAGATGCGGTATACCGAGCCATTGCAACGAGGGCATATGCGTTCGAGAGAAGCATGACCAATGGCGTCCGAGTGACCATTGTCGGTGACGGAAGAGGCGTTCAGGATCTCAACTGCCCCATGACGCCGTGCCGCATTGGCTACACCGCGTTCCGCCCCTCTGTCGATCAAAGGCGGTCCGGCGCAGTCTCTGACACGATCAAGGCGCAACGACATGAGTTGCTACCACGCTTCCACCTTCATTCTCCCAGCCAGCCAGTTCAGCCTTCTGCCGTCCTTTTTGCTTGTTGCAAATGCGCTTGACCACAAGCGAGGCGAAAACGGTAGCGATCATTGCGCCACCAATCAACACCACAAGTGGTGAGAAGAAGTGTTTATAGTTTGTCATGATGAAAGCCCTTTCAAGTAAGCCGTGCCGACATCGGTAACCTTGACCCTGTTACAGGGTAAAATTTCGCTATGCGACAGAGGTTAGGTCAGTAGGAACTTTTCGAACGTTAGTTCTTTATCAAGTTTTTCAAAACTCTTGATTTGCTTCCAATTACCTTCAACGATATCCCGGTTCATATCAAACCCCTTTGTATAAAATTCGATTGGTGAAATTACCAATCGGGCACTGTTGCTACAGTAGGACTCTTGCCATTTGTGCGTTCCGCGCAACGAGATAGTTCGAAGAAACAGTATGGAAAAACCGGGACCGATGGATACATAAAAGATCAAGACACATACAGAATGTTAGCAATGTGATCAAATACATTCTGTGCGGTGCCACACATAGAACGATCTTCGAATGACGGCACCGCACTATTGCCTGCTTTTAAATTAATCAGAGTTAACAGAAGTTCAGTTTTATCTGATCTGTTTTGTTACCAGTCGGTTCTCAACTTTTTTCACTCCAGCCACAGCACTTGCCAGTGCTTCAGCCCTGTCACTACTGGGCAGAGAATCAACTGATCCGCTTAATGTCACTACGCCCTTTACGGTATCAACACCGATCTGCAGCGATTTAAGACCGGGTTCGGCGAAAATGGCGGCTTTGACCTTGAGCGAAATCTCGGCATCATCGATTGCTAAACCTGTTCCCGCACTTTTCTCGTTCAGTTTTTCGCCGACTTTATCGATGGTTTCGCCTATTTTCTTGTCGGCTTCATCGATCGTCTGGTCTATTTTTTTACCTGCTATCTCCGCAGATCCTGGCTTGTCGCACGCCATAAGCCCCGCAGCAAGTAACACCGAAATACACGTCAATTTGAAACTCTTGATCGCTTTCATTTTTGTTCCCTTTATTTATAAGATGAGCAGGCTGGACTCATGAAGATCGCACATCCACTTGATCCTGTTTGCATGACCAGTCATTGAGTACGCACATACCTTCATTCGAAAGGATTTTGCACCTCACCAAAAAGTGATTCTGTGCGTTGGCGTACAGAGGGTTTCCCCTGTTTGTGTTCGAGTAATCCCTTGGTTAAGGGCATGGGATGACTACTGCGATGAACAAGCGGTATTGATGATTCAACCGTTTCCTCAACTGCTGCACTCTGCTAATCATCGTAGTTTTAATGCTGATTGGTGCAATTCCAAGCTGGCCTCACAGTCGGGAATGGGGTTACGGGCCCAGTGGTGATGTGATCCTGATGTGTTGCCACTAGTGGGCAGGGTGTAGCGAGCACACTGTGCCACCCACTGAAAATGACAGCAGGCATAAGCTTGAGGCATGTGCCAGAGCGGATTTACGGCGAGGGAATATTGATACAGGTATCCTTTATGGGTGGGATGAAATACCCTGACAAGCTTGTTCTACCGTAACGGTAAAAAGCAGCGCGTTTGACCAAGCCTTCATTCATGCTTTGCTCACTGCCCGCCCGTCAGGGCTGAAATCCGTCGTTATACGGATGTCTCAGTGATTACGTCCACGATTGCGATCGTCGCCGGATCGCCCGTTTTCATGATCTCCACGGTCACGACTACCGTCTCCATGCTGATTACGGCCATCATCCGAGCGATTATCATGGTGCTTCTGGTAACGTGGAACATACTCGCGGTTGTACCAGTTATCCTGCACAAAAAAGACCCTCTCGCCGCAGGCGTTGTATTCGCGACAATGCTTGTGCCAATGTTTGGCGTGGCCTGGGGGTACGCGCAGATAGATAGGTTGACGGTTCATCGAACCCCGCTCGATCATTATCGGTCGGCGATAGATCACTTGCGGTTGCGGATAGCCACCGATATCGATTTGTCCATAAAACCCGGGTTGGCCTATGCTGATCGAGACCCCAACGTCGGTCGCGTGTGCCGGGGTGATCATTGTGACAGTGGCTACCGCCGTTGCGATCAAAAAGCTTTTCATGTTGAAGCTCCTGTTTGAGCCGTATTTCTTTATGCAAGAATAAAGCATCATGTTAAGAAATGCGATTGGCATAAATGCGCGAAAGACTTCGCGGGTACTGTTAGGGATTTGGTTAAAGACTACTTGCCATCCCCTTTTGCCGCATCCTGAATGCTTTCACCGGCTTTTTCGATCTGCTGACCGGTTTTTTCTATCGTTTTATCAACTTCCTTGCCAGCGCGCTCTGCCGGGCCTTCCTGTTTTTGGCAGCCGATTAATGCAACAAGCAATGCACTCATGCCCAAGACTGCGCTAACGGTTTTCCCAAATTTCATCATTTTTATCTCCTGGTGTTTTACTTGACCGAAAGCGAGCATCACCCTATCGATAATGCTCGCTACGGAATGAGATCAATCAGCAAACGCGATGCACTGACCGGATAGGCCACGTACATCGCATGTTGATCATTATTTTTTGTTGACTTCGTGGCCAATAATTCCGCCAACGGCTGCACCACCAATGGTTCCAGCCGTGCTGCCGCCCGTAAGAACGGAACCGCCAATAGCACCGACGCCAGCACCGATGGCCGTGTTTTTTTCCTGCGTTGACATACCGGAACAGGCACTCAAGCCAAGCAACATTGTTGCGACAACTGCGCTAAACATAGCTTTTTGTATCGTTTTCATGGAATTGCCTCTTTATAAAATGTTGGGATTTTGTGCCGCCGGGTGTCATTGATTACTTGCCAAAATGGGTCTTCGCCTGATTCAAGCAGTTATCCTTGGCAGTACCGGCAAATATGTCGCATTTTTCTTTTGCTACTGCATACTCGGCATCACTCTTGTCTGCCGTGGCATCCTTACGGGCCTCGGTGGCTCGGGTATCCGCCTTGCTGTGTGCCTCTGCAGACTTTTCGTTCGCTGTAACATTCGCATCCGAAGTCTTCATCTGCGCCTTGGCATCGGCCTTGGCGGTGGTTTGCGCCGCTTTCGCCTCCTTCACGCAAACATCCTTCGCATTGCCAGCCAAATCGTCGCACCGCTCATTCGCTACCGCATAGTCGGCCTCGGCTTTGGCGACACGTACCTCATAACGAGCCTTCAGGCTGGGCTTATAGCTAGCGTCGAGTTCAGCGATTGCAACCTTCTCTTTGCCGTTGGCCTCGGCGACACAGATATCTTTCGCGTTACCGGACAACGAAACGCAACCCTCCTTGGCCGACTTGTACTCGGCCGCGATCTTTTCTTTGTCAGCCTTGTAGTCTTTTTTCGACATACCCTGCGCCATTACGCCAGTGCTAAATGCGAGGCTGACTGCGAGTGCGATCACGTTAATGTTAAGTTTTTTCATTTTTTATTCCTTTATGTGATGAGGTTGATATTGATATTGATATATCGGAAAGTCATGCTGGGCATTTATTTCTCTTCGCCGAAACCATGTCGCTTACAGCCATTGCTTATTGCCACGCGATAGGCATTGCACCCGACATTGCACTCTGTTAACTCCGACAAGCTCAGCTTATGGCGATTACCTCTTTGCATCTGTCTGCTAACGCACATAGTCGGCAATCAGTCGATTCGGCAACGATGGAACAATGGATCCCGGATAGATTGCAAGCACACCACCTGGAAAAAATACCCTGCCGTAGCAGGGTATTTTTCTAGTACGGGAACTGCCGGTAGATTAATTACCTGTCGATCCGACTACCTATGACTTCAATATTGACGCGGCGATCAGATTGCAGGCAGGCGATTACCTTGGCGCTCTTGGCACCGCGGCATTCGCCGGCCTTGGTTACCGGCTGCATCTCGCCCTTTCCTTCAGTCTGTATGCGATTGGGCTCGATACCCTTGCTGACCAGATACGTCTTGACTGCGGCTGCGCGTTGCTCGGACAGACGCTGGTTGTAGGCTTCAGAACCAAAGCGGTCGGCATGCCCGACCGCTGTAATCACCTCCAGATCGATACCCTTCAACTTGCCAAGGAAATCATCCAGCGCCACCCGCCCCGCTGGACGTAAAACCGCCTTATCGAAGTCGAACAAGGTGTCAGCATCCAGCGTCACTCGTTCAGCTACAGGCTTTGGCGCGACTACGGCAGGTGGGGCCGGTTCAGCGGCCGTGGCGATGGGTGTTGGAACAACAGTCGAATCACACTCCGGTGTGTGCACTGCAGGACCAAAGCCGGTGTGCCAGCACAAGCCGAAACCGCTACGCGCAACCGTGCCGCGCTGATCGATGAGATAGCCCGTATCCGCCGGATGGGTGTCCGCCCTTGCCATGCCCGATACAACGCTTAGTGCCAGAGCACATGATACGGCCAGGCCCATTTTCTTCTTGATTAATGAATATGTCATTATTATTCCCGATTTATAAGTTGTATCACTCCGCCTTTTTTCTTACATATTTCCGACTGCCTGCAAAGACGGCAAGATACTGACAGTCACTACGAAACGACCTGAGTCAATCACTGACCCCGTGATGTGCAAGACGAGTGTTGATTTTTGGCATGCTTCATTTCATCCAGTGTTGACGAGGTTTTTACTGATGGCAACTTCCCATTGTGGATATCATTCCCCAAGTCCAGCATATTCTCTGTACGCTGGCGCACGTAGCGCCTTGGCATTCATCCTGCCACGGCTAGTGGCTCGTCCGCCCGGGCCGATGGCGGTGATTTCAATCGTCCGACTGATTTGTTGCGCCTTGGATTAAGATGATGCCTTCCCCAGGTCGCCAATTCACGGGATTCGCATCCAGGAACACGCGGCTCGAACCATCCTTCATGCGAACAGTGACCTCATAGCTCTTGGCTGACTTCCCCGGTATCTTGTCTTGACCGTCTCTCGTCACGCCGTCTGACCCGTCGAGTTGATCAATCTCACGCATGGACACGATGACACCGCATTCCTCACACCGCACTCTACCGCGTGAACCGACCTTCTTGATTGGCAATGCCTGGAACTTGTCGACGCTTTCTTCGGCCGAGGCTGGTGCCCATGCCATCACGGCCGCAATTCCAAAAAGACCTAGCAGGATCACCGCGCTACCACCAATCAGTAGTCGCAGGTAGGGAACTCCATGGATATGTATTTTCATATTTGCCTCCTGCGGAGGTTGTACCGCCCCCCCATGCCGTGATCAGTAGCGCTGCAGGACACTGTTTTCGAACCGCACCCGGTCGCCGACCCGGAAACCGGGGTTAGTGCTATACATCAGCGCCTGATATGCCCCGTTCTCCATGCGGACAGTGACCTTGTAGGCATCGGCATTCTGCTGTTGCCGATTTTCCAACTCGTGGCCAATATAGGCACCGCCCGCTGCGCCGAGGACCGTCGCCGCCGTGTTGCCCCGTCCGGCTCCCACCTGGTTACCAACGACACCCCCGACTACGGCACCGGCGATGGTGCCCAAGCCAACGCCGCTGTTGTCTTGCTTCACGAGTTCAACGGATTGCACCACGCCGTACCCCGAGTAAACATTGCCTGGGTTGGCGACGCCACCATAGGACGTATTGGGCGGGGTGTTCGTGGTTGCACACGCACCCAACATCAAGACAGAAATTATTCCGAGTATTGATCCAAGTTCATTCATCGTTTTCATGGCATGCCCCCTGCGTAAGTTGAAGAGTGTTGCGTGCCAGTAAATCTGGCGTCGCAATCATTGAGATGAGCCATTCCCCACCTACGGCTTGATGCTCATCCTATTTCCGACCTTCTGTACCCTTTCCACGCCGCATGGGATTTCAACTGCGCGGTCGCTCTGGGTCAACTCTCGATCGTCACACCTATGATCTCTCATATGAGGGGACTGCTCTGTGCGCTGGCGAACGCAAGTAAAGCGAAAAATGTAAAATTAATAAGACAGCTTAAAATATTCCAATGCTTTTGCTTCAGCACGTTGCTGGAATCTGGTAATCATCGGTTGATGATCGAAATCAGGGGATTGCTCATGCTGCGCTCGCATAACCCGCATCAAAATTACCTTCTCACCGCCCTGCCGGCGGACGAGTATGCGCGTCTGCTCCCGCATCTGGAACTGGTTTTTCTGCCACTTGGCAATGTACTTTACGAATCCGGCATTCAGCTTCGTCATGCCTATTTTCCCACCACCGCTATCGTGTCCTTGCTCTATGTCATGGAGGATGGCGCATCCGCCGAAATCGCCGTGGTCGGCAACGAAGGAGTCGTCGGCATCTCCCTCTTCATGGGCGGCGAAACCACACCCAGCCGGGCTATCGTGCAAAGCGCCGGCCACGCCTATCGGCTGAAGAAGCAGCTGTTGAGGGAAGAATTCGAGAGCTTCGTCCCGATGCAGCATCTATTGCTGCGCTACACCCAGGCG
>JAUSQB010000197.1 GCA_030652715.1 Rugosibacter sp. | reverse complement strand
CTCGCGCAAGTAGGTCTGACTGAACGCATGAATCATCACCCGACGCAGCTGTCCGGCGGCCAGCAACAGCGCGTGGCCATTGCCCGCGCACTGGTCTGCGACCCGCAACTGGTACTGGCGGATGAGCCCACCGGCGCGCTCGACAGCCGCACCAGCATCGAGATCATGGCGCTGTTGCAGCAACTCAATCGCGAGGGCATCACCATCGTGCTGGTGACCCATGAACACGATATTGCGCTGTTCGCCAGTCGCATTATCGACTTTCGCGATGGCATGGTGGTTGAAGATAAAACCAACACGCCCAACGATGCGGCAGCGTTGCTGACCAAGACATAGCATGAAATTTTCCGCTACCCTGCATATTGCCCTTCTCGCCCTGCGCATCAACAAAATGCGCGCAGCGCTGACCATGCTCGGCATCATCATCGGCGTGGCAGCGGTGATTGTAATGATCGCCGTCGGCACCGGGGCACAATCGCGCGTGGAAGAACAAATCAAGAGCCTAGGCTCGAACATCATCATGGTGTTGTCGGGTTCGGTGACATCGGGCGGCGCGCGGGGTAGCTCCGGCTCGCAACCAACCATCTTTGAAGAAGATGCCTATGCCATGATGCGCGAGATCGATGATATTCAGGCCGCCGCACCCACGCTGCGCGGTTCGGGCCAGGTGATCGCGGGTAACGCCAATTGGTCGACGGTTTTCTACGGTATCACGCCGGAATATCTGGAAGTGCGCGAATGGACTATCGCCGAAGGGCGAAGCTTTGAACCGGCGGAAATGAATGGCAGCAGCAAAGTTGTCCTCATCGGGCAAACCGTGGCAGAAAATCTGTTCGGTGCTGCCAGCCCGCTCGACCAAGTGATTCGCGTGCGCAAGGTGCCGCTCACCGTGATCGGCGTGCTGGAGCACAAAGGCCAAAGCATGATGGGCCAGGATCAGGACGATACCATGCTGATGCCGATCGGCACCGCCAGAACGCGCGTGATCGGGGTGACACAAGCTAAATCGCGCAGCGTCAACTCTATCATGGTCAAGGTCAGGGACGGGGCGGACATGGCGCAAGCCGAAACCAGCATGAAAGAACTCCTGCGGCAGCGCCATCGCCTGCAAGCCGGACAGGACGACGACTTTTACGTGCGCAACTTGTCGGAAATTCTGGAGGCGCGTGAAGCTTCGTCAAAAGTCATGGCGCTACTACTGGCCGCCGTAGCCTCGGTCTCGCTGCTGGTGGGCGGCATTGGCATCATGAACATCATGCT
>JAUSQB010000179.1 GCA_030652715.1 Rugosibacter sp. | reverse complement strand
CCTAAGCAGCTACCGACAGATGAATTTGTGCTTCGTTTCACGTTTCCGTCTCAGTTCACTTTCAAGCCCTCGCTTCGCGAGGGCTTGTTCGGCATTTCCTTAGTCGGCACAGGTGTCAGGTCGAAGGCCCTGAATTTATCCATGTGGCGGCCAGAGTTGTTGCCGCAAGCGACCATCTTCTCTGCCAGCGCTAGCAAGGTGGAGCCATTAAAGTACTTAATGCCGCCCTTGACCCATTTTGGATATTCGAAGTCAGAATGCCAGTGGCCTGATGGGGGTGATGATAAATTGGCGGAAAGTATGTTCGCATCGCGAAACGGCCAGAAGATGCCGTGCTATTTGCGCATAAGCTAATGATCGATATGCGTCTTCCGCGTCCGTATAACCCCCGTCAGGTGCCTATTGCATGATGAAGACTGCAACGAAGCCCCAAGATTCATCCAGCAAGTCAGCGATGTGGTCGCAGCGAGTCACGCAAGGCAGCAGCGCGCTGGACTTGGCGCCTGGCGTATTCACTTGTAACGACCCACTGGCGATTGCCCAGTCACTCAAAACTTCCGCCGAAGCCAGCCGACGGCGCAAGTCAGACACCTTCCGATCCGCGATGTCGATGCTCACCTTCTACATCAATCGTGCCGGACGCCAGCTTCCCCCTGAACGGCGCACCTGTCTGGAAGCTGCCAAGGATGAACTTCGGGCACTCTTTGACCGCCCTCGCCAAGACCTGCCCCCTTCCGGCAAGTCAGGGTAGTACCCTTGGGGTGCCGACTTTTTCATCTGTACCGGCGTATGCTATACGGTTATTCCTGGACGAAGCGATTCAAGCCGCGCGCTTGAACGGATGCAGGCGCATGACCCTGCTTACCGATCGCGCGAATGAATCAGCACAAAGGTTTTATCAACGGCACGGCTTCGGTTCCTCAGCTATGATTCTTCTCCGTCTTTTACTCGGTTAAATGCAAGCGCATAAACGCGGATACCCATCACGAAATTTGGCAGGCTGTATCAGGCGGTACTGAAAACAACATTTCAATAATTGCGTCCAAGCTAATTTCTTGAATAAGGTTGATGCTAAATTAATGGCAGGCATCCCATACTGTGTTTGAACTGAGGAAATGGAAAGGGGCGGCAATGAAGGTGGACGATCAGCGAGTGGGTGGTAATTTATTACCTGGGGCAACAATAGGCGTTGCACCGGGATATGTGTTGGCTTTTCTTGTGCTTGCATTTGCGCTCCTGCTAACAGGTTGTGGCAGCCAGAAAACCAGGACAGAAGCCAAAAAAAATGGCCAAGCCGAAATGCTTAGCCCCGCCACTTTGGTGATGGCGAACAATCTGCGGACTGGGGATATCCAAGCGGGCGGGGTTGCCATCATTACGCCATCCTCGGCCACTGGACAGGAGGAGGATAAGCAGGCTTTGGCACTCGCTTTTACGGGCGTCTTGCGAGAAGCTCTCCCGGAACTGCGTGTCGTTTCCCTGCCGGAAACATTGAGTGCGATCAATCGCGTGGGACTGACGAATGAATATAAAAAGATGTTTGAAGACTACCGATTAACGGGCATATTCGAACGCGACACCCTGCAGAAAGTGGCGAAAGTGACTGGAAGCCGGTATATCGCGCAACTCAAACTGGGCGCATTCCGTCAGGAATCAAAGGGCCGCTGGGGACTTTTGGGCGTGCGCGTGATGGAAACCAAATCCAGCACCATCCGGCTTTTCCTGCAAATATGGGACAGCCATGATGGCTCCATCGCGTGGGAAGGCTCCCAGGAGTCAACCCTTTCGCATGAATCGGTCTCTGAGGAATATGTTCCCATGAAAAGTGTCGTCGAAGAGTCCACGCGCGACCTCGTTAGGCGCTTTCCGTAAAAAGCCTTAGCCATTGCATGGTTCTTTTCGGGAATCCTGCAGAAACTCAAGCCATCATCGCTGCGTGTAAAAGTCTTCTTCCAGTATTCCTGTATCAAATATGCTGTATCGATGATTGAAGCTTCAGCAGGCCGGATTAACAGGTTTTTGCTCCATGGCCTAACGATACTGAAATCATCGGTAGAATAGAAAAAACGCCATATACCAGCCAGACCATTCGGTATTCAGCGCTCATTCACCCCACTGCATAGAATGTGTACATTGATCAAGACATTGGTGGTGAGTTACTGTGTTACCACAGTAAAGTCATGAAAATATTGCCTTCGAGACGGAGATACCGGAGGGTGGCTTCCTTTGCTTCGATTATCGGACTTATTATAACTATTTGATATTGTGGCGAAATTACTTCTTTTTGTAGCATTTGTTGTTTTCCTCTATTTTCGCTTTTCCAGGAAGAGACGACGGCCACCATCCAATGTTCGGCTACCGGAAGGAATGGTTCCGTGCGCTCACTGCGGAATGTACATTCCGCAATCCGAGGCGATTGTCGATCATCATGCGTCCGGCACCCTTGAGTTTTATTGTTGCGAAGCCCACCGCCTGCAGGGGGTGAAAAAATGATAAATCGCTATCTGGCGACAGAGGTTAATCAAACCCCTGCCTCTTTCTGGCGCTCCTTGCTGTTTTTTTCGGTCTACCGATTGAGTCTTGCCCTGTTTTTTCTGGGCGTGGTCGTGATATTTGATGATGCGGTGAGTCTGGGTGCTCAGAATGCCCGTTTATTCCGCGATGTTGCCAGTATCTATTTGTTGCTTTCAGTCGTTTTTTTAGTAATGCAGATACGGCATGTACGTCATTTTGATATGCAGCTGACACTCCATGTGGTAACCGATATCCTGGTCTTGACGCTCATGATGTTTGCAAGCGGCGGTCAAAAAAGCGGGATCGCGACATTGTTGCTGGTTGTGGTTTCCGGGGCCGGACTGGTAGGTCAGGGGCGCATGGTCTTGTTTTATGCGGCGCTAGCCTCGGTTGCCGTATTGCTAGAAGAAGGTTGGTGGGCGTTGGTGATGGATAGTGAACCCGCTGATTTTTTCAGTGCGGGCATTACCTGCCTGGCTTTTTTTGCAGCGGCAATTGCAGCCCGGCTGCTGGCAAAACGCGTAGTGACCAACGAACTTCTGGCGCTTGAACGTGGGCAACAACTCGATGCGCAATTAAGAGTCAGCGAGCAAATTATTCGCGATATGGAAGGCGGCGTGCTGGTGATCAATAGCGAAGGACAGGTGCATATGAGTAATCCGCAAGCTCGCATTTTGCTGGATATGTCATTGCAGGATAACTCGCAACCTCTGAGCGGATTATTGGCGGAACGTTTTTGGGTTTGGCAAGAACATCAGATTGAGCTGACGGAAACCCTTTTTTTTCGGGAAACAAATCGCCAGTTGCGGGTACGTTACTTACCACCTTCGAGCACGCTGGGAGATTCTTTACTGTATCTGGAAGACATGGCGCAGGTGAACTTTCAGTCGCAACAGATCAAGCTCGCAGCGCTTGGTCGGTTGACGACAAACCTGGCGCACGAAATCCGTAATCCACTGGCAGCGATCAGTCATGCGGCAGAGCTCTTGGCTGAGGACGATACGGATTTCGTTCGACAACGACTTGCCTGTATTGTGCACGACAATACCCTGCGCCTTAATCGCCTGGTTACTGAAGTGCTGGAGGTCGGTCGCCGCGACCGGATATCACCTGAGCTGATTGACTGGACGAGATTCATCCATGGTTTTATGGAGGAAATATTCCTGCATGACGCCTCAGCAGCAAGCCGTATTCGAGTCATGGAGGCGGATGGCCTGAAGGTGTGGTTTGATCGCGGACATCTGCACCGGGTGCTATGGAATCTTCTGGTAAATGCATTGCGGTATGCCAGCGATGCCGAAGGTGCGATTCGAGTTCATGCCAAGATCATCAGGGCGAGTTCCATGGAGCTGCACATCAGTGATGATGGTAGCGGGATTGAAGAACATTTGCGCGCACAGGTTCTCGAACCTTTTTTTACGACACATGGTGCGGGGACAGGCCTTGGGCTCTATATTGCGCGAGAGTTGTGCGAGGCGAATAAAGCGCGCCTGGAATTGTTGTCGAATGCGCCTGGCGCACATTTTCGAATAACGCTGGAAGGAGAGTTATGTCTTTAAAAGCGCAGCGTCGGCGGCGCGGGGAAGCCAATCGCATTTTAATTGTGGATGACGAGGCAGACATTCGTGAATTGCTTGACCTGACACTTGTCCGCATGGGGCTTGATGTGGATTGCGCAGGAACTCTGGCCGAAGCTCGCACCATGCTGGCAAATCATCGCTACCAGCTTTGCCTGACGGATATGCGGTTGCCGGATGGCACGGGACTGGACTTGGTGCGCCATGTTAACGAAACAATAACTGACTTGCCGGTGGCTGTGGTGACAGCGTATGGCAGCACGGAAAATGCGGTTGCGGCACTGAAAGAAGGCGCTTTTGATTACGTCACAAAGCCAGTGTCGCTGGATCAGCTAAGAAGTTTGGTCAAGCTGGTATTAGAGTTATCAGGGGAAGAGCCATCTCCTGGAGCAAGCGCTGATGCCAGGCTTCTTGGTGAATCCTCCGCGATGCAGCAGGTGCGTACGCTTATTGAGCGCGTCGCTCGCAGTCAAGCCCCCGTCCATATTACAGGGGAATCTGGAAGCGGTAAGGAGTTGGCTGCACAATTAATTCATCAGCTCGGTGCGCGTCGTGGCCGTGCATTTGTGCCGGTAAATTGCGGCGCTATTCCGGAAAATCTGATGGAGAGCGAGTTCTTCGGTTATCGTCGAGGTGCGTTTACGGGCGCCAATGAAGATCGGGACGGTTTTTTTCAGGCGGCCAACGGAGGAACATTGTTTCTCGACGAAGTGGCGGATTTATCTTTGGCCATGCAAGTAAAACTGTTGCGTGTGATTCAGGAAAAGCGTGTGCGCAAGATAGGCGCGCCAACCGAAGACGATGTTGATGTCCGCGTGATCTGCGCGACACATAAAGACATCAAAGCACTGGTTGATGAGGGGCATTTTCGTCAGGATCTTTTTTACCGGCTGAATGTGATTGAGCTGCGCATGCCTGCACTACGGGAGTGCCATACAGATATCCCATTGCTGGCAACGCATATTCTTGGCAGGCTGGCTCATGCAGCTGGCATAAGGCCGCCATTGCTTTCCCTTGCCGCTTTAAAGGAGTTGCAGGCCCATCCGTTCCCCGGGAATGTGCGAGAACTCGAAAATACGCTCGAGCGGGCTTTGGCCTTGATGAACGGCAACTATATCGAAGTCGCTGATCTCGGTTTATTGTCATCTCGTCCCGGAAACGTACCAACAGCAACTGTGACAACATTGCAGGACACATTGGATCAGGTTGAACGTCAGATGATCCTGGATGCGCTTAAAGACACGCATAATAATCGTACTGCGGCTGCTCGTTTGCTTGGGGTGACTTTTCGCTCACTACGCTATCGGATGGCTCGTCTGAGCATGAACGAATGAGTCCCTTGCCAGCCCATGAACAAAATGGTGGGTGGTTGCCTGAAGCTCAGCGCATTCTTTCGCCAAATTTTGACGATCGCCCGATAGACAATGATATTTGCCTTGTGGTCATCCATGCCATCAGTTTGCCACCTGGAATCTTTGGCGGACAGGGCATTATTGATTTGTTTACTAACCAGTTAAACCCGGAAGATCACCCTTATTATCGTGAAATATCCAGCCTGCGGGTTTCGGCCCATTTTTTAATACGGCGTAATGGCGAATTGATTCAATTCGTCTCTCTGTGGAAACGCGCATGGCATGCAGGAGTTTCTGAATGGGCCGGCCGTGAGCGATGCAATGATTTTTCAATCGGCATTGAACTGGAAGGTTGCGACGAGCTGCCTTTTGAAAAAGCGCAATACGCAACGCTCAACTCAGTACTGGCTGATCTGCGGATACGCCACCGCCTACGGGCCGTTGTTGCTCACAGTGAGATAGCTTCCGGACGTAAAACAGACCCGGGGCCTTTGTTTGACTGGAATAGCGTAATTTATCCAGCAGAGTCATTGAGGTGAAACACCGCTTTTTTTGACGCGCACATGGCACGAGCCATGCGCGCTAAATAATTTTTGGCAAGTAATAATATGCTGAATGCATTAATTATTCGGTGCCAGTGCGTAAACCAAATCAAATTGATAGGCGGATAAACGGGCGGAATTCATTGTTTTCAATTGCATTAAAGCCATGGATA
The DNA here is from genome assembly GCA_030652715.1 of Rugosibacter sp. Classification (GTDB taxonomy): domain Bacteria; phylum Pseudomonadota; class Gammaproteobacteria; order Burkholderiales; family Rhodocyclaceae; genus Rugosibacter. The sequence continues at coordinate 1,840 of JAUSQB010000179.1, read as the reverse complement.
ATCCACATCAACCCAATTGGGTTGTATTGAACATAAAGAAGCGGCTCTTCCCTGTTAACTTGTTAAGGAGAATCACCATGGTTGTAAAGAAGAAAATAGCCACGGCACCGGCAGCGAAGAAGCCCGCTGCCAAAAAACCAGCAGTCAAGAAAGTAGTTGCCAAGAAAGTGGTTGCCAAGAAAGTGGTTGCTAAAAAACCAGCGGCAGCGAAGGTTGCCACTAAGGTTGCTGCAAAGAAGCCAGTCGTAAAAAAAGTAGCGGCTAAAAAACCAGTTGTCAAAAAAGTCGCTGCCAAAAAACCAGCAGTGAAAAAAGTGGCCGCCAAAAAACCGGTGGTAAAGAAAGTTGCTGCCAAGAAGCCAGCCGTACAAAAAGTCGCCGCCAAAAAACCGGTGGCAAAGAAAGTGGCTGCTAAGAAGCCAGCCGTACAAAAAGTGGCTGCTAAAAAACCAGTTGCAAAGGCAGTAGCAGCCAAAAAACCAGCCGCTAGCCCGGTCGCCAAGAAGCCAGCCGCAAAGCCAGCTGCCAAGAAAGTTGTCGCTAAGAAATCCGCTGCAAAACCTGTTGCAAAACCCGCTGCAAAACCATCAACCGCCGCAACACCGGGGTTAAAGTCTTCACTTAACCCTGCGGCTGCCTGGCCTTTTCCTACTGGGTCCCGCCCATAAGGAAAACCCTGGCAAGCGGTTGTTTTATTTAAAAGCAGTCGTGTGTCGGGTTGAAATGCAAGCGCGTGCTGTTAAATCAGCACGCGCTTTTTATTTTTTCAGGGCAATAGATCGAAAATTCGCGCATTAATCCAACTTCTTATCTGCTCTTAACGACGCCGTGGCAGGCACATGGCATTGTGGGAAAGTCGGCGCTGGCAACACGGCAACACGCAGACATGACGTATGCTTTTCGAGGACAATATCTGCGTCGACAATGCTAAATGCTGATGTTTTTCGTCAGCAGGTCTGGGAAAAAACGATACTTTCTTCACGAACTTTGATTGAAGCGGCATCGCGCCATACCATCGATCTTGCCGACGATACTGTACCCGACATGTTCTTGATTTTTGTCCCAGTCTTGACCGCTGACGACGAACCTTTGATCTTCATATCCTTGCTTACCGACACGGTATCGCCGTCTTGAAGCAAGATACCATGGGCATCGCAGACGACGTTTCGGTCATCGGGGCTCTCAGTGGCTCCTTGGGCTACTCGTAGATAAATTCGAACGACATTGGAGACACTTGGGCAAAGTGTTCATGGGCTGTTGCCTGTATTGACGAATTTGTATTGGCAAGCCGACAGATAATCGGCACTATGGATTCTTGAAGGTGGCTGATAACGGTTTGTAAAGTACAGTACCTTTTAAAGGGATCAGCTACTGCCGAGGCGGGTCGTTTGGTAGGGAATTTTTGGTGTCTTCTCGGTCTTCCTCTACAACAATGGCTTCGCCGTCAATTATCTGCCCATCTGGAGCTTGCGTACGCATTGCCCGACGGAGCTTTCGTGTCTTCCACCACAAGTAACCCCATGCCGTTATACCAAGCACGGCGATGATGGCGAGTATCACCACCGAGAACATGAAGCCCAGGATCAGCAGGGTCACACCAATAAGTAGGGTAAATAAGTTTTTAATCATGCTGGTTTTAGTGCATTCGGCTATTGGAGTAGGGTGCTTATTGGCTGTTTCCTGCCTTTTGAGCGCACCTGTAGTGATGGACTCCGGAGTCCTTATATCGAGCCCCGGACTTTCGCAATTATGATCCCTGAAATGCAAAAAGCCCAACCGCGATGGTTGGGCTAAGTTCAAGAACGGTTAACAGAATTCGGTGGCTCCTCGACCTGGGCTC
>JAUSQB010000178.1 GCA_030652715.1 Rugosibacter sp. | reverse complement strand
AGGTCGCACTGGATGCGGCCATCCGCAATGGCATGCCAGTAACGCGCCGGGTAGTCCGACGAGGTTGTCATTTCTTCAGGTTTCATCGCGACGGCTCCTTCCATTTGCTCACGCCATAAATGGACAGGCGAACCTCCCCGGCCCAAAAATCAGTCGGCAGACCGGCTTTGTTTTTCAAATGTGCCAGAAATAACTCGGGCGTTGGTAATTGTTCCCACACCTGGGGCAAGAAGGTGCTGCGGTAATGGCGGTATTCCAGCACCACGCCATCCATGCCGGGGCGTAAAGCTTCCAGCGCTTCACGCTCGCTATTGAATTCAATAGGCTGGATGGCCGAAAGTAAGGAAACCTCGATCTCTGTGATATCCAGTTCTGCTGCCTGCAAAGGGGCGAAGCGCGGATCGCGGAAAGCTGCAGCCATAGCGTTGGCCTTGATGTCAGCCAGCAGGGTGCGATGTGCTTCCAGCGTGCCAATGCAGCCGCGCAGCGCGCCATTTTGGGTCAGGGTAACAAAACTTGCCCCCGGCTGATGCAGGCGCGGGGCGTCCGCAAGGGGATTGTTGTTTGAACCCGTTTCCGGGAATACGTCTCTGGACAAGGATTCGTCCGCTACACCTGGCTGCCCGAGTGCGCTGGCGATGGCGGCACGCGCAATCGGCAAGAGCAGGCCGCCGAGTTTCTCGGCGGCGGTCGCGGCTCCGCTGTCCAGCCTGGTTTTGCGTGCATCGGTTTTTTCTGCGATATTAGTGTGCATGGATGTCATCCTCATACAAGGCAAATGCGGCGTAACCTACGACACGACTTTTGTCGCCAGCCGTATCGCCGGAATTACGCAGATCAAGCAGCGCTGGCTTTAGGCCATGGTTCCGGGCGGCTAATAACAGGCCGTTCATTGGCGTAGCACCGCAGGCTTGTTGGTGAGAAAGGTCGGTGCGCAAATCAAGCACGGCCTGCGCGGTCATCGCGTCCATCTGTTGGGTTGCAGGGTAGGTCAGGTAGTGCGATAAGTCGGAGCTCACCACAATCAGCGTTTCCTCGCCACCCCATAGCCGCTCCAGCGCTTCGGCCACCTCAATAGCGCTGGCGTCGCCCACCGCCAGCGGCACCAGTTTGAAATCCGCCAGCACGCTTTGCAAGAACGGCAGATGAACTTCCAGGGAATGTTCTTGTGCATGGCAACGGTCATCCACCACCACTTGCGGCAGGTCAGCCAGGCTGGCCAGCGCCGCTCGATCCAACTGCACTTCCCCGAGCGGACTGGCAAAGGCCGCCACGCTGGGGGCAGCCAGGCCACGTACCGGCACATGATGAACCGGTCCGAGCAGAACCACGCGGCGTATCTTGTCGCGTAGCGGACGCAACAACGCATAGGCGCTGGCTGCAATGGCACCAGAGTAGATGTAGCCGGCATGCGGCACAATGATGGCCTTGGGCGGGCGCGTTTGCCCGTGGGGTTGGGCTCGCTCAATAAAGTGCTGCACCTGGTCGAGCAGGGGGCTGGCTTGCGCCGGGTAAAACAGGCCGGCAACGGCGGCTGGACGAATGCTTAGGGACATGGGAGCCTCTCAATCAACTTTAGAGTTCCTATATGGCGACAATAGCCATGAACTCAATAGGTTTATGCACGAACTGGCGCGATTTTGTTCCGATTCCTGATGCGCGGATATGGTTGTTCAACGCTGAAGGTCAGCGATATTTATAAAAGTAATCGTTGCTTCGACGTGCCCCGTTCCCAAAAAACACGAGCAGCCATGTAAGCTATGGAACGGAGGCGAATGGTGCATGGTTTGTCCGCCGAAGGGTTATTGTATTTGTCGCCTGATGGGGGACAGGAACATATAATTCATGATCAATAGCTTAAGCGTAACCATCTCCGGAGATGGATTAAAGACATGACATTCCCCCGTATCGACGTACATCCTGTACGTCATTTTTCTGCCTTCGACGCTGCTGGTCATGCCCTCATCGTCATTCCCGAAAATGTCGAATTGCCGATCGGGCTGCCGACACGTGCGCAATGGCTGGCGGTGTTGAAACGCAAGGACATGAAGCCAGCGGAACTCGCCAAGACGCCTTTGGCCATTGATTTGCCTGATGGCCAGCGTTTGGCGCTGCTCATGAGCGACGCAACACTCTCCCGCTTTGAGCAGCTCACCCGATTGCGACAAGCGATGATGCTGTTGCTGGAAGAATCACCTAAAGCGCTGGCTTTGTGGGCAACAGATGCGGATGTTTCGCGGGATCTTTTGTTTACGGCATTGGTGAATAGCTTCACGCTGCCTGTCCGCAAGAAAAAACCTGCGGTAGGGCTGGCAAAGATCGATTTATTCAGCCCGCTTAAAACAGCTGATCTTAATCCGGTCATTGCTTTGGCCAAGGCCAATAATCTCGCCCGTGAATTGACGGCCTTAGCGCCAAATGAACTGACGCCTGCAACCTATCGCCAACGTATTCGACATTTGGCGAAAGCGTATGGTCTGAGCATTGAAGAATATGGCTTAAAGCAATTGAAAAAAATGGGTGCAGGTGCTTTTTGTGCCGTAGCCCAAGGCTCGCATGAGGATGATGCGGCGATTGTGCATCTGAGTTATCGGCCATCGGTTCCCACGAATAAAACTCGCAAGAAATTAAACAATGTGGCACTCGTGGGTAAGGGTATTTGCTTTGATACAGGGGGCCATAATCTCAAACCTGCGCGGTATATGGCGGGTATGCATGAAGACATGAATGGCTCAGCCGTTGCCCTGGCGCTGACCTTGGCGGCTGCTGAAATGCAGTTGCCGGTGACTATTGACTGCTGGCTGGCAATTGCTCATAACCATATTTCGGCTACGGCATATAAACAAAATGACATCATCACTGCGCTGGATGGCACCACAATTGAGATCGTGCATACCGATGCCGAGGGCCGCATGGTGTTGGCAGATACGCTGACGCTGGCGACGCGCAGCAAACCTGACTTGGTGATTGATTTTGCGACACTCACCGGATCGATGCATGTTGCTGTGGGGACGAGGTATTCCGGCATTTTTGCGAGTACAGATGAATTGGCTCATTTGGCTGTAACAGCAGGCATGGCCAGTGGCGAACGTGTCTGCGCATTTCCGCTGGCGGAAGACTATGCCAAGGCGCTTGAATCCAAAGTGGCTGATGTCAAGCAATGCACGCTGGATGGCGAAGCGGATCATATTTTGGCGGCATTGTTTTTGCAGCGCTTTACCGGCAAGCGCCCCTGGCTGCATGTTGATCTCTCGGCTGCCAGTTGCACGGGTGGCCTGGGTGCTGTGGCAAGTGACCTTACGGGCTTCGGGGTGGCTTGGGGTGCTAGCTTTCTTGCCCAGTGGCTTGCCCGGCGCTGATTTAGGGCGAAGTCGAGGGTTGGGGGGAACAATGCTACACTCTTCATTTAAATGCTTTTTAGATCAGCATATTGAGTGCATTGCATTCATTGGTCGGTAACTTCATCACGGGGCAGCCAGATGAGAATAGTCAATAATTTCTGGAATTTTATTTTCATTGTTGCTGAAGTATTGCTGGTTGCTTTCGTTGCGTATCATCTATCAGCTACCTATTACTCGATTGATGTGTTCTATTGCGTGCCTATTCTTCACGCGGCACGTTTGAGTTCGATTCGAGCACTGCGTCGCTCGGATACGCAGGTACCGACTATCATCGGCATTTTCGTCGGCACTATCTGGACTGCAGGCGAATTTATGGCGGCTTATCCGGATTACCCATGGAGTGCATTGATACTGAACTCATTCGCGCGCAGTGTCACTTTTACTGTTATCGGACGAGTGATGGCCAAAGTATGGCGAGAAAGAGAGTTTTCTCGCAAGGATGCACTAACGGAACTGGCTAACCGCCTCGAATTCACTGACCGATTCGCTATTGAGCAGTCGCGCAGCGAACGCTCCGGCAAGCCTTATTCAGTACTATTCATGGATATTGATCAATTCAAATTACTGAATGATGAGCAAGGGCATCATGTGGGGGATGACGCGCTCAAGGCTTTGTCGGCGATTCTCATAAAAAACTCCAGAAAAGGTGATGTGGCTGCCCGCTTTGGCGGGGATGAGTTTGCTTTATTGTGCCCTGAAACAGATGATCATTCCTGTGAAATGCTGGCCAACCGAATTCTTGAGGCAGCAAAGAGCGAGTTTATAAGCAAGAGCTGGCCGATCGCCTTGTCAGTCGGCTGGGTCACGGGGGCGGGTTTGAACAGGAGTATTGAAGAGTTATTGCGGGTTGCCGACGGAAAAATGTATTCAATGAAAAAAGAAGCACGCATTCAGTTGAGTATGGGATGGTGATGAAAGAAACCCATGTGCGTGCCGTATAACTTTTAAGTGAACGTAACAGTGAATTGAAATATCGAGATATCGAAATATGCAACTGCACACTATCCATGACTGAATTTTCGCAAACGGTTGAAGTTGAAGTCGGCACATCGAGTGGCATATCGCCTGATGCGACTGTTATCTGGATGCACGGGCTGGGCGCAGACGGACATGATTTTGAGCCTATTGTGTCGGCACTCGATTTGCCGCCTCGGCTTGCTGTTCGCTTTGTGTTTCCGCATGCGCCGGTACGTCCCGTGACCATCAACAATGGCATGTCCATGCGCGCCTGGTATGACATTTTTTCGCTGGGTGGCGGCCGTGAGGATGAAGCGGGTTTGCGCGCGACGCAGCAGCATATCGACTCACTGATTGTCCGTGAGCGTGCACGCGGCATTGCTGCGGACCGTATTGTGCTGGCGGGTTTTTCGCAAGGGGGTGCTGTTGCCCTGATGACAGCGTTGCGATTTCCTGAACGGCTCGCTGGCGTGATGGCTTTGTCAACGTATCTGCCACTGGCTGAGAAACTTGCTGCTGAACGTCAATTAATGAATGCTGATTTACCTGTATTCATGGCACATGGAAGAGAAGATGAAGTCATCAGCATTGATCGGGCCACAAGCTCACGCGATGCGCTGATGGCGCTAGGCTACCCGGTGGAATGGGTTAGCTACGCCATGGGGCATGCCGTTTGCCCGCAAGAGGTGGCAGACATTGGCGCCTGGCTAGGACGTGTTCTAAGTTAGTTATTGCTGTAAGGCCGTTTTTGGCTTGATGGCTGATTTGGGCCGAAAGGCCTTGACAACCGTCTCGTTGGTTTCGATGTATGGACCGCCGATCAGGTCGATGCA
>JAUSQB010000165.1 GCA_030652715.1 Rugosibacter sp. | reverse complement strand
CGACCAGACCGACCAGGACACCTTGCCGCCGTATGCTGCGCTCGATGCCATCATTGAGGCCTACATGGAGCATGACGAAAGCCCGCGTGACATTATCGCACGCGGCTACAGCGAGGCCGACGTGCGTAAAGTCGTCGGCATGCTCCGCCGCAATGAATATAAACGCCGTCAAGCACCGGTAGGCATCCGCGTCTCGCAACGCAGCTTTGGCAAAGACTGGCGCTATCCGATAACATCCGGCTATCGGGATGAATACTAAATAACGGGGAGAACATTTAAATGAAAAAAATCGAAGCCATCATCAAGCCCTTCAAGCTCGATGAAGTGCGCGAAGCATTATCTGAAGTCGGCATTACTGGCTTGACCATTACCGAAGTCAAAGGCTTCGGCCGCCAAAAAGGCCACACCGAACTGTATCGCGGGGCGGAGTATGTCGTTGATTTTCTGCCCAAGATAAAAATCGAGATTATCGTGACCGACGATACTGTAACGCCCGCCATCGATGCCATTGTCAAAGCCGCCCACACTGGCAAGATCGGCGATGGAAAAATCTTCGTCATGCCCATTGAACAAGTCGTGCGCATCCGCACCGGCGAGATCGGCGAAAACGCGATCTGACGTGTTTCTTCGGCGTGTCGCAGCGCTCCGATGTCACTGTCAAGAAGAACAGGCAGGAGCCCGGCGACAATTGCCGCTACCGTCATTGCCCTGGACCGCGCACATGCACTGCACCTCTGCGGATAAATTCAAGCAGGTCGACCTCACTGGTTTTCCCGTATTTTGTCGTTCATTCCAGATAACTTTGACTTGCCGGTCCAGAGGCTCGGATGCTATTGCATCTCGCCCAAGCAGCCTGCTGAAAAACAAATGATTTGAGACGTTCAGGGCCGCAATGAATGGGCCAAGACCAAGCATTCAATGACTTACCGCGCAAAAAGTCGGCGCTGGTGATACGGCGATTGCATGTTTACACCGGTTGCGATGAGATGGCTTGCCCCGCTCGCACAATGTATTCATGGTAACCGTATTGCGAATTTCAAAAATCTTGATGCGCATCAAGGATACAAAGAGGGGCAGCGGGGTAACTTGCGTGGCCGCCGACAACCCGTTGGCAGAATTAATTATTAAAGGGAAAGCCATGTACTGCTACCAATGTGAACAAACCGATCGCACCAATGCCCAACCGGGCTGCGCTTCTGCCAGGGGCAATTGCGGCAAGGATGCGAATACCTCTGATTTGCAGGATCTGCTGGTCTATGCCCTGAAAGGGATTGCCCAATACAGCCGTCGCGCCCGTGATCTTGGGGCAGCGAATGATGCTGCGGGTGGTTTTATTCTGTATGGCATGTTCACCACGCTGACCAATGTGAACTTCAATGCGGCGCGTTTCGTCTCTTTATTGCAGGAGGCCGCAAAAGTGCGCGATCAGGCCAGGGCGGCGTATGAAGCTGCCGCCCAAAATCAAGGGCTCTCGCCTGAAGCGCTGACGGGCCCTGCGGCCTGGCAGCCAGCGGCTGATCTCAATGGCCTGCTGCTGGATGCGCAAAAGGTGGGTATCAACGCGGGTATCGAAACGGTCGGGGCGGATGTCATAGGTTTACGGGCATTGGTGGTGTACGGGCTCAAGGGGGTCTGCGCTTACGCCCACCATGCGCACGTATTGGGCTATGAGCATGCAGAAGTCTATGCCGGGGTAGAGCGGGCGCTGGATTTTCTTGCCGATGAACCGACAGACATCAATGCCTTGCTGGAGCATGCTCTGGCGCTTGGCCACGTGAACCTTAAAGTCATGGAAGTGCTCGATGCTGCCAATACGGGCAGCTTTGGCCAGCAGCAGCCGACGGCGGTGCGCGTGAGCCCGATTAAGGGCAAGGCCATTTTAGTGTCCGGCCACGACCTGGGCGATTTACACGCCTTGCTGGAGCAGACCCAAGGCAAGGGGATCCATATCTACACCCATGGCGAAATGCTGCCCGCCCATGCTTACCCCGCGCTCAAGGCTTACCCGCACTTGGCGGGTAACTATGGGGGCGCATGGCAGGATCAGCAGGCCGAGTTTGCCGCATTCCCCGGTCCGATTTTGATGACCTCCAATTGCATTATCGAACCGCAGCCGCAGTATCGTCAGCGGATTTTCACTGCAGGTCCGGTAGGCTGGCCAGGGGTGCGGCATATCGAGAACCATGATTTTTCCGTGCTCATCCAGGCAGCACAAGCCTTGCCGGGATTCAAGGAAGATGCCCCGGAAAAAACAGTGACCGTGGGCTTCGGGCATAATGCCGTGCTGGGTGTGGCTGACCAGGTGATTGACGCGGTGAAAGCCGGTGCCATCCGCCACTTTTTCTTGATCGGTGGCTGTGACGGGGCAGCGCCCGGGCGCAACTATTACACTGAATTCGCCGAGCAGGCGCCGCAAGATACGGTGGTGCTTACCCTGGGCTGCAATAAATATCGCTTTAACCAGCACGATTTCGGCGATATTGGCGGTATTCCGCGCCTGTTGGATCTGGGCCAGTGCAACGATACTTATTCTGCAATCAAGATTGCTTCGGCACTGGCCGAGGCTTTCAATTGCGGCGTGAATGATTTGCCCCTGTCGCTGGTGATTTCCTGGTTCGAGCAGAAAGCCGCAGCCGTGTTACTGACCTTGCTGGCTTTGGACATCAAGAACATCCGCCTTGGCCCCACGCTACCCGCCTTTCTGACGCCCAATATCCTCAATGTGCTGGTGGAAAAATTCGGTATTCAACCCATAGGCGAGGCCAGGGCCGACATCGCAGCGGCCTTGTCGCGCAAGGCTGCTTGAGCCGTTCTTGTCGTATGACTTGCCGGGAAGGTTAGCCTTCCCGGTTTCTTTGGATATGCCCTGATGACTTATCACATTCAACTGACCACCCGAGACAATCAGCCGCTGGATTTCGATTGCAACCCGGAGCAAAGCCTCATTGATGCAGCGGTAGCGGCCCATATCAGCTTGCCCGCACAATGTTGTCAAGGCAGTTGTGGTGCTTGCTATGCCAGTGTCACTGCGGGTGATTACCTGCTGGGTGAGCACAACCCTGATGCGCTGCCTGCAGGAAGTACTAACGGTATCCTCATGTGCCGTACCACGCCACGCAGTGATCTGTGTATCGCCTTGCCTTATGATCATGCGAAGATTTTGTTTCACACGGTGCCTCAGCGTCTTGCCGAGATCGTCGCCCTGGAATTGGTCGCTGAAAACACCGTGCGCTTGGAGTTGCGCCTGGATTCCGATGCGAATAGTGGCGGCGCGGCAGAGTTCGAGCCTGGCCAGTTCATGGAGCTGGAGATTCCGGGGAGCGCGGAGCGCCGCGCTTATTCGCTGGCGAACACCAGCAACTGGGACGGCTTGCTGGAGTTTTTTATACGCCTCCAGCCCCAAGGCCGCTTCTCTGCATTTCTGCGCGAGCGGGCACAGCCTGGCATGAAGCTGATGACCCGTGGCGCTCTGGGGGCGTTTGGTATCGAAGAAGGTAGCTTGTGCCCCCGCTGGTTCGTGGCCGGTGGGACAGGACTTGCCCCCATGCTTGCCATGCTGCGCCGCATGGCCGAATATCAAGAGATGCAGGCGGCGCGCTTGTTCTTTGGCGTGAATCAGGAGAGTGAGCTCTTTGCTCTGGATGAACTGGAACGCCTCAAAGTCGAGTTGCCGCAACTTGTCGTGGAGATTTGCGTCTGGCGGCCACAGGGCGAATGGCCGGGCTTTGTCGGCACACCTGCCGAGGCTTTGCACCAGGCGCTGGCTGAAGCCTCAGCCCAGCCTGACATCTACTTGTGTGGCCCGCCGCGATTAATTGATGCTGCCGAAAAAGCAGCCGCCACATGGGGCATCCCTGCAACTCAGGTGTTCAGTGAACGATTTTTGCCGGGATAAGGGGTGCGATCGCCACTTACAAGCCGTATTCGCGTAATTGAGTGACGGCGCTGACTTTGACGGTACGCCCATCGACATTGATCAGTCCGGCACGGGATAACTCAGCGAAAATGCGCGACAGAGTTTCCGGGCTGAGGTTCAGCCGCGAGGCAATCACTTGCTTTGAGGCAGGCAAGATGAACTCTACTTGACCGAATGTCTCGCTGCTACCATCCGTTGCGGGGCATTGTTGCAACAGGTAGCCGATGACGCGTTGCGTACTTGAGCGCAGCGAATAGGACTCGACATCCTGGATCAGCGAATGCAGCCGCATCGACATCCCGGCCAGCATTTTGCGTGCAAAAGAGACATCCTGCGCCAGCATGGTATTGATCTGGTCGCGTGCGACGTGAAGCAACAGGCTGTCAGCCAGCGCCTCTGCCGTCACAGGGTAGGGGCGATCGAGAAACATGACCGCTTCGCCAAAACTCTGTTGCGGGCCGATAATTTCGACGACTTTCTCTTCGCCCTGGACGGACTGCACTGCCAGCTTGATCTGACCAAAAACGACAATATAGAGTCCTGAGGGCGGTTCGCCTGCATTAAACAGGAACTCGCCTTTTTTGAGGTGGCACGAATGAATGCCCAGCAGGAGTTGAGCTCGCTGTTCTGGATCCAGCATTTGAAATAACGGCAAATGCGTGATGATTTGTTCGATATTATTGGACATGAATTTCGTATCTTCTGCGTGGGGAAACCTCACGCCTTATCGACCGGGCTCTGGCTTTATCGCATTTTTAAGGCCAGTATCCGGTGCGGTTCATTTATTTTTATTTTGCGGTGGGGTATCAGGGAATGTTACGTAAAAAGTTCTCGAAGAGGTTCACTGCGCTGGCTTCGGTGAGACGGCGGCCGCCGGGCTTTTGCAGCTCTGTCAGGCGTAAGGCGCCATCATGGGTGGCAACGGTAATGCCGTGTGCATCTGCTATCAGAATCTGGCCGGGGTTGCCGGTGACGGTGTTGGCAATGGCTTGGGCACGCCAGATTTTGACTGGCTCGCCAGCTAAAGTCATGGTTGCACCGGGGAAGGGGTTAAAGGCGCGAATTTTTCTTGCCAGTTGGTCGGCGGGCTCATCCCAGCTTAGCTGCGCTTCGGCTTTGCTGATTTTTGCGGCATAGTTTGCGCCGCTGGCTGGTTGCGCAATGGGCGTGAGCGCATTGTGTTGCGCCAGCGCGGCGACAATCAGGCGCGCACCGAGGGCGGCCAGCCGGTCATGCAGCTCGCCCGCCGTCTCGCCAGCGCCGACTTTTAGCGTTTCGGATAGCAGCATGGCACCGGTATCAAGACCCACATCCATTTGCATGATGGTCACGCCGGTCTCTTTATCACCGGCTTCGATAGCGCGCTGAATCGGTGCTGCGCCACGCCAGCGGGGCAACAACGAGGCGTGAATGTTGAGGCAGCCGAAACGCGGAATATCCAGCACGGCTGGCGGCAAAATCAGCCCGTAGGCGGCCACTACCATCACGTCAGCCTGGGCGGCGCGTATCGGTTCATGCGTCGTTGGGTCTTTCAGGCGTTCCGGTTGAAACACCGGCAAGTTGTGCGCGAGGGCCAGTTGCTTAACGGCGGAAATTTGCAACTTCATGCCTCGTCCGGCGGGGCGATCCGGCTGAGTGAGCACTAGCGGCACGTCGTGTCCGGCGGCAAGCAGGGCTGCTAGCGCCTGTGCGGCAAAGTCCGGCGTGCCGGCAAAAATCACCCGCATTAGAGATTTTCCCGCGCCTGCTTGATGAGCTTTTCCTTGATGCGTTGCTGTTTCAGGCGAGACAGATAATTAACGAACACCTTGCCGTTCAGGTGATCAATTTCATGCTGAATGCACACCGCCAATAAGCCATCTGCGGTGAGCTCGAAGGCTTGACCGTCCAGGTCCAATGCCTTGACGGTGACTTCTTCGGCACGCGTGACGGATTCGTAAATGCCGGGCACGGATAAGCAGCCTTCTTCACTTTCGCAGTCTCCCGATTTATTGATGATTTCCGGATTGATAAAAACCTGCAATTTGGATTTATTCTCGGTGACATCAATAATAACCAGGCGAATGTGCCGATCTACCTGGGTAGCCGCAAGACCAATACCAGGCGCTGCATACATGGTCTCTGCCATGTCGGCGGCGAGCTTGCGAATGCTGGCATCAACGGTGGAAATGGGCGCCGCTTTTTTTTGCAAACGTGGGTCGGGGTAACGCAAAATAGGTAATAAGGCCATGAAAAAGCTCTTGAAAGAATTGATACCGGAAGAATTGTCGGGCAGAATCGGGAAAATGAAGCATTGTTCACACAAATATACCTGTTCCAGACACCCGGCCGGAGATCACACCATGCATCGCATTATATCTGTCCTACTCTTTTGTATTTCAACCACACTGGCGATTGCGCAGCCTGCCAAACCGTTAGTGCTGGCTGACGATGCGCCCGAACGCTACACCGTGGTGCATGGCGATACGCTGTGGGGCCTGTCGTCCAGATACTTGAAAGACCCTTACCGCTGGCCAGCATTATGGAAAATGAATGCGCAAGAGATTAAAAACCCGCACTGGATTTATCCGGGCCAAGTGCTGGTGCTGGATAGAAGCGGACGTGAGCCACGGTTGACGATAGCAGCCGGGAAAACCGAGAAACTATCGCCACGCGAATATACCGAGCCTTTAAACAAGGCGATTCCAGCGATTCCCCCACAAGACATCGAGCCTTTTTTATCGCAGCCTTTGGTGGTGGATAAAGCCAGCATGGAAGATGCGCTGC
>JAUSQB010000161.1 GCA_030652715.1 Rugosibacter sp. | reverse complement strand
ACTCCCTTTGTACTAAACCCCCTCAAGCTCATAACTTCTGGGGGTTTTTTTATGGGGAAGGTGGCAATGTGTGGGGGGTAAACCTGTGAGGTTTCTTGTTGAAAATGGTAAAATCATTGAATGAAAATTTCTTTCCTTGAGTTCGAGCAGCCTATTGCCGAAATGGAATCAAAAATTGAGCAATTGCGTTTTGTTCAAGATGATTCTGCAGTTGATATTTCTGAAGAAATATCACGTGGGGAAGCTAAAAGTAGAAAGCTGACCAAAGAGATTTACTCGAAGTTGACGCCTTGGCAATGCGCCTTGGTCGCGCGCCATCCTAATCGCCCATATACCCTTGATTATTTGAATGGGATATTTACTGATTTTGAGGAGTTGCATGGTGACCGCAGTTCGGCAGAGGATGCTGCTATTGTGGGTGGTTTGGCAAGATTTGACGGTCAATCCTGTGTGGTAATTGGTCATCAAAAAGGCAGAGACACAAAAGAAAAGATTCTTCGCAACTTTGGCATGCCTCGCCCTGAGGGCTACCGTAAAGCACTGCGACTGATGCGGTTGGCAGAAAAATACCGGTTACCTGTTTTTTCGTTTATTGACACCCCGGGTGCATACCCGGGAATCAGTGCAGAGGAGCGTGGGCAGTCAGAAGCTATAGGCCGTAATCTTTTGGTAATGGCAGAACTTAAAGTCCCCGTCATCGCAACGGTTATTGGTGAAGGGGGCTCTGGGGGTGCCCTTGCTATTGCCGTGGCAGACACGGTGCTGATGTTGCAATATTCAACCTATGCCGTTATTTCTCCGGAAGGGTGTGCCTCCATTCTTTGGAAAAGTGCAGATCGAGCCGGTGATGCAGCAGATGCAATGGGGATAACTGCCCAACGATTGAAATCCTTGGGACTGATTGATCGAATAGTTAATGAACCACTTGGCGGCGCTCACCGCGATCATCAAGAGGCCTCGAGCGTATTGAAAAACAACCTTCAGGATGCATTAAGCCAACTGTCGGAATTATCCATTCCGGAGCTTCTTGAAAGGCGCTTCGAGCGGCTGATGAGTTATGGTCGGTTCAAGGAACAAGCTGTCCAATAAACGGGTTGAGGCGACCCTGGCTGATTTTCTGGTTCAGCATGCTCTAATAGGCCAGTCGTTAACCATAGCTTACTCTGGAGGTTTGGACTCAACTGTTTTGCTTTATGCCCTGAAGAGGCTTGCATCCTTACTGGATTTGCGTCTTGCCGCACTTCATGTGCACCATGGGTTGAGCCAGAATGCGGACGAATGGTCTGGTCACTGTGCACGGATATGCACCCAGCTAGGCATTGATTTATCTGTTATCAATGTCATCGTTAAACCTAAACTTGGCGAAGGGATTGAGGCATCTGCCAGAAAGGTGCGACTTGATGCCGTGTTAACGCAATCCGCTGGGTGGGTATGCATGGCACATCATGCAGACGATCAGGCTGAGACTGTTTTACATAATTTACTTCGAGGATCAGGCTTTAGAGGGGCTGGAGGGATTCCTGCAATACGCGGACGCGTGCTGCGTCCATTTCTCACGTTGCGAAAAGAGATCCTTCTTGAGTATGCAACAGAGCATCAATTGAAATGGGTAGAAGACGAAAGTAATGAGGATTGCTATTTCACGCGCAATTATTTAAGGCACGAGGTCGTGCCTTTATTGAAGGTGCGCTTTCCTAAAGCTGTAGAGCAATTGTCTGTTGCAGCGAGGCGATTTTCAGATGCGCAGATTTTGCTGGACGATTTGGCCTTGCTGGACTTGAAAAAAGACCACTTTTCATTTCCAGTGCAAACAAGTGTGTTACGCAACTTGGCAGAAGTCCGAGCTAGAAACTTGATGCGTTCATTATTGAGTGGTAACAATGTCCAATTGCCAGATGAGCGACGTCTTAATGAGTTTGTTCGGCAGGTGCGAACAGCATCAAATGATCGACATCCAAGCATTCAAACACCAACTTATCGACTGTGGGTTGTGTCAGGTGAGCTCCATTTTGAAAAGAAAGCTTAAACACGGCAAAAGGCACTGCAAAGGCGCAGGGAATGCCAGGAAATATGCGATAAAATAACTAGTTATTGTTATCAATCCCCACCATTGGAGAATGTCATGGCTGTAGAGCGTACCCTTTCAATCATTAAACCTGATGCAGTAGCCAAGAATGTGATTGGCGAGATTTATTCTCGTTTTGAGAAGAGCGGTCTGAAAATCATTGCTGCCCGAATGCATTACCTGTCACGCCAGGAAGCAGAGGGCTTTTATGCTGTGCATAAGGCGCGCCCATTTTTTAATGATCTCGTTTCCTTCATGATTTCCGGACCCGTCATGGTGCAGGTTCTCGAAGGCGAGAATGCAGTGCTTAATCATCGCCAGTTGATGGGCGCAACGGACCCGAAGAAGGCAGATCCCGGCACCATTCGCGCAGATTTTGCCGACAGCATCGATGCCAATGCGGTGCATGGTTCGGATGCAGTTGAAACAGCCGCTGTTGAAATTGCTTACTTCTTTCCTGCTATGAGCGTTTACTCACGCTGATTTGTCATGGCAGTTAACCTCCTTGATTTCGATGCAGAACGCATGACGGCATGGTTTTCTCAGCAAGATGAGAAACCTTTTCGTGCCCGTCAGGTTTTACGCTGGATGCATCACTTTGGGGAGGGTGATTTTAACAAGATGAGCGATCTTGCAAAATCGCTCCGTGAGAAACTCCTGGTCCGTGCCACCGTAGCGCCACCGCCGATTATTAGCGATCAATTATCTGACGATGGAACGCGCAAATTCTTGTTTGATGTCGGTAATGGCAATGCGGTGGAAACGGTTTTTATTCCGGAAGGTCAACGGGGCACGTTGTGTGTTTCCTCGCAAGCAGGTTGTGCGCTTGAATGTGTGTTTTGTTCTACCGGGCGGCAGGGGTTTAATCGAAACTTGACGACGGCAGAAATTATCGGCCAGGTATGGCAGGCGAATCGCGCCTTGGGCCATGACCCTGCGGGGGATCGTGTCATCAGTAATATCGTGATGATGGGCATGGGTGAGCCGTTAACTAATTTTGACAATCTTATTCCCGCTTTGCAGCTCATGCTGGATGACAATGCCTATGGCCTGTCGCGACGACGGGTGACCGTTTCCACCTCTGGCATTGTCCCGGCGATAGATCGTCTAGGCGAGGTGTGTCCGGTTGCGTTGGCGGTGTCTCTGCATGCGCCAACGGATGGTCTGCGCGACAAGCTGGTGCCTATCAATCGTAAATATCCGTTAGCTGAATTGCTTGCCGCCTGCCAGCGTTATTTGCAATATGCGCCGCGTGACTTTATAACCTTTGAATATGTCATGCTGGATGGCGTCAATGATCGCGATGAAGATGCGCGTGCCTTGCTGCACCTGGTGCGCGATGTGCCCTGCAAGCTTAACCTGATTCCCTTTAACCCATTTCCGAATTCCGGGTTCCGTCGTTCATCGACAGACCGGGTACGCCGCTTTTCTTCTCTGCTAAGTGAGGGGGGGCTGGTGACGACAACGCGGCGAACGCGAGGCGATGATATTGATGCGGCATGCGGTCAACTCGCTGGCAAAGTGCAAGATAAATCAAACCGCTCATTGCGGTCCTCAGTGGTCGCAATGAGTGCATTCTCGAGAACGGAGTTAACGCAATGAGCGATCTGAAGCATTTATTGTCGTGCATACTGCTTGGCGCCATTATGGCTATCGTCGGGTGCACTTCAACAGGTATGGGCCCGATGGCGATGCGAGAGGGTGCTGAACAGGCAATGTCCGAGCGTACGCCGACAAATGAAATCCAGCAGCGCGCTAAAGTCCATACTGAGCTTGGTTCGCTTTATTTATTTGATGGACGCGCTGCGGTTGCGCTTGAAGAGGCGCGCATCGCACTCTCTGCGGATTCGAGCTATGCCCCTGCTTACAACTTGCTGGGCCTCACACACATGGCGCTTAACGAGCCCCGCCTGGCGGAAGAAAACTTCGTAAAAGCGCTGCGTTTAGCGCCTGGTGACCCTGAAATCAATAATAATTTTGGCTGGTTTTTGTGCCAGAATGGGCGCGAAAAACAAGCGATGGCTTATTTGGCAGCATCGGCCAGAAACCCGCTTTATTCCACACCGACCAAGCCTAATACTAACGCAGGTATTTGTGCGATTCGACTCAAGGATGACAAGGCAGCCGAGGCTTATTTGCTTGAGGCGGTGCGCCTCGCACCTGCCAATACGCAGGCCTTGTTTTGGCTGAGTAATATGTCTTACCGGCAAGGACAATATGCTGAGGCCAGGCGATGGATGTCGGAAATTGAAAAGATTCAAGAACTGGATGCAGAGCTAATTTGGCTGACTCTGCGCATTGAGCGCAAACTGGATAACCGCGAAGCGGAAGCCCGCCTGTCTGGGCAATTGCGCAAACGCTTTGCGAACTCTCCCGAACATCGCTTGCTTATGCAAGGGGCGTATGAGTGAATGAGGATTTCTCACAACTCTCAGTGACTGAAGCTTCTGCCGAGAATGCTTTTCTGGGCGCGAGTTTGCCGGGTGCTGCGTTACGCGCGCAACGTGAAAGCCAGGGTTTAACGGCGGAGGCTATTGCACGGGTAACCCGCTTTAGTGTGCGGCAGGTTGATGCACTGGAGCGGGATGATTATGGTAGTTTGCCGGGCATGACAACTGTACGAGGTTTTGTGCGGAGCTATGCCAAATGTCTTCAAGTGGATGCTGCGCCTTTTCTGGGCGCCCTTGATGTGGTCGCACCGTCAACCACGCCGGAAGTTTGCCCGCCAGGGAATATGGGAGAGGCCGGGCAAGACACGGGCGTGCCACGCAGGATGGTCACGTATCTGATCGCAGCGGGTGTCGTTGCACTTTTGATACTGGCAGTGTATGTCTTCTTGGTGACGCAGCAGGGATACCAACCCGCACTGTTGGTGCCGAATTTGCCAAAAAATGATCAGCAGAGCCAGGCTTTGCCAATCAATGGCCCTGCCGCTTTGCCAACTTTGCCAGAGACCGTGGAAATGGATACCTCCGGAGCGGCAGTTGATCCGATTGCTGTGGCTGCTACCGCTGTTTCGCCTCCGGCTTCAGCAGCTTTAAACGTAGTATTTGATGGCATGTCATGGATTGAGGTTCGCGATGCGACGCAGAAAATTATTTTAAGCGGGGAGTTTCCTGCGGGCGCAACTCAAACAGTCGAAGGTGAGTCGCCATTCCATGTGTGGGTAGGCAAGGCGTCCGTCGTCCGTATTGTTTTCGGAGGGCGCAGTATTGATTTGCAGCCTTTTACGCGCGCTGATGTGGCAAGATTGACAGTCGAATGAGCGTAGCGCAATCATTCCATTTTCCGCGGCGCGTGTCTCGGCGTGTTAACGTCGGAAAAGTCGGCGTTGGTGGTACGGCACCGATAGTCGTTCAGTCAATGACCAATACCGATACCGAAGATGTGTTTGCAACGGCGATGCAGGTGGCGCAGCTTGCACGTGCTGGTTCCGAGATAGTGCGCATCACGGTGAATACACGGGAGGCGGCTACGGCCGTACCGAAAATTCGCGAGCGGCTTGCCCAGATGAATGTGGATGTCCCTTTGGTTGGCGATTTTCATTTCAACGGCCATAAATTGCTGACGGAATATCCGGCATGCGCAGAAAACCTGGCAAAGTTGCGTATTAATCCGGGCAATGTGGGCAAAGGCTTGAAGCGTGATGAGCAGTTTGCTCAGCTGATCGAGATTGCCTGCCGCTTTGATAAACCCATTCGCATTGGCGTGAATTGGGGCAGTCTGGATCAAGCGCTGCTCGCCCGCATCATGGATGAAAATGCGCGGCGCGCGGAACCTGAAAACGCCGTTGAGATCATGCGTGAAGCGATGGTGGCCTCCGCTCTGGAATCCGCTGCGCAAGCGGAATCGCTGGGGCTGGCGGGCGATCATATTATTCTGTCGTGCAAGGTTTCTGGTGTGCAAGACTTGATCGCGGTTTATCGCGACTTGGCCAGCCGTTGTGATTACCCGCTGCACTTGGGGTTGACTGAAGCCGGTATGGGCAGCAAGGGCATCGT
>JAUSQB010000158.1 GCA_030652715.1 Rugosibacter sp. | reverse complement strand
CAGCCCGCCGCCCAGCGGCAGGCGCTTATCGACGTGCAAGGTGACGCCCAGAGCAGCAACAGCGCTTGACGCGGGTACTGCTGCACGCAAAGCCTGCGCTGCGCGCACCGTCAAATGGTTTTCATCCGCTACACCCGGCAGCGACGTTGCCAGCACAATGCGGCCATCCTGGCGAGGCTCGCAGCGTATGTAATCGCCCACATCCAGAAAACGAAACACGGTTTGCAGCAAATGGTAACCATCCGCGCGACGGCCGGTGACATGCAAAAACAAGTTGATCTTGGCGGGTGCAAACCATTCCTGCGACCAGTCACTCGTCATCGCATCATTCATCATCGGTCTCCCATGAGTCAACGATGAGTTTCAATGTCACCTCTTCACGCGTGACAATCAATGTGCGTAAAAGTCGGCCCTGGTGATACGCCGTGCAGCCTTGGGGCTGACCGTAGGAAGTGCAAGGCCGTTCCTGGGAAGTACCCCTGGGGTGCGGCGTGGTATCGGTCACCCGGACGTGCCAGCCGTCCACCTCGCCGTGCAATTGGGGCCGAGCACCGCGTAGCCAGTCAGCCAGGCTATCCAGCGGCAGCGCTGTACCAAAAACACGCAGGGCGAGTTCCGGCAGGCTATTGGCTTCTACTATCGGTTGATTGGGTTGGGTCAATCGTGCGCTCATCGCATCTCGCCGAATTTCAGCGACGCCTTGACCAAGCGGCGAGAGAAACAGCACCACATCTTCTGCTGCCGCGTGTTGCCAACGAAAGCGCACATGATCCTGGCGCCCACCTTGATACAAGGCAAGACGCCCTTCTGCAACAAACGTCTCGAGCGGAGGGCCTAACAGCTGCGCAGACATGCTGTCAGACAGTCCAGGCGCTGCCGGAAACTGCGCGCAAGCCGCCACAACAAGAACAAGGCAGGCAGCGACAAAAAATTTACCTCGCATGGCCCACCGTCGTACAGCCAGAGGAATCCACCGCGACCGCATCAAGGAACGAAACGCTTGATCGTTGTTGCCAGCGCCTCGTTTTTCGGGTGCACCAGCGTAGCGTCGCGCCAGATTTTGAGAGCTTCTTCGTGACGCCCCAGCGACCACAGGACCTCGCCGAGATGTGCGGCAATTTCGGCATCCGGCTTGAGTGCATAGGCTGCTTGCAAGATCGCCAAAGCCTCAGTCGCTTGCCCCAGTCGAAACAACGCCCAGCCTTTGCTATCCAGGATAAACGGGTCGTTGGGCTTTAGCGTTAACGCCTTATCAATCAGTTGAGCAGCTTCGGCAAGGCGTAATTTACGCTCAGCCAGCGAATAGCCAAGCGCGTTATACGCCAGCGCATCCTCTGGTTTTAATTTGATCAGATGCCGCAAATGCCGCTCCATCATCACCATATCATCCAGTTTTTCTGCCGCCATCGCCGTCTCATAGAGTAAATCCGGGTCATCCGGCTGTTCCTCCAGCGCAGTTTTGAGCAGGGCGTACACATCGGCATAGCGTCCGCTCTCACGCAGCAATTGCGCCTCAGCAATGATCAGGCGGCTGTCGGTGGGCGCGCCGACACGGGCGATAGCAATCTGCTCGATCGCTTCGTCAAGCCTGTTTTGTTGCACCAGCAATTGCGCTGCGCGTACGTGTGCCGGCACTGCCTGCTCACCTGTAGCAACAGCACGATACCAATCCAACGCTTCATCATCTCGCCCCGCCTGCTCTGCGATCTGGCCAAGATAAAAACGAGCCGCATCTTGCTCGCCACGCCCCAGAGTCATGAAATGCTTGAGAATTTTTTCGGCCATGGCAACATCATTTAACTGTAGCGAGAGTATGCCAACGGCAAATAACACATCCGGGTTTTCCGGGTTCAGTTTGAGCAGTTTTTCAAATTCGCCACGTGCTTCGTCATAGCGTTTTTCTGTCACCAAAGTGCGTGCATAACCCAAGCGCACATCATGGGCGGCCGGGTTGGCGGCAAGAAATCGCCTCAGAAAATCGAGTTGCGGGTCACCCGGCGCAAGCAGGCTGGCTTTCAACAAAGCGGCGCCCCCCCATGCGGCGCGCAGCGTTAGCGCCTGATCCACGGCGCTCATGGCACCGGTTTTGTCATTGACAGCCAAGGCTGTCAGGGCACGGACCAGATGCGCTTCTGGCAGTGCGGCATAGGGTGTGGTGAGTTGCTCGAACAGGCGCCTGACTGCCGCCTTATCCGGGTAGCCCGCTAAAAAGCGTTGTTGCTGAAGAAGCAACTCGCCTGTTCGCGGGCCCGCGTTTGCAAGCTCGCGCGCCAGATTACCGGCCAGCTCATCTACCCGGCCACTGGCGAGCAGCAAGGTTGCCAACATCTGCTGAGCTTCTTTAGCTTGCGGATCAATCGCTACCCACATGCGTGCAGCTTCCAGCGCTGTGGGGTACTGCCGGGCATATAGCGCCACTTCCGCAGCGCGACGCACAATGCGCGGATCCCGCGTGTTTCTCGACAGATCAAAATACACCTCGGAGGCGATCACCATCTGCCCGCGCTGACCCGCAATTTCGGCCAGCAAAAACTCATAGAGAATCTTTTCCGTTAAGGCAATTTTTGGCAAGCGTGCATCATCGGCAGCACCCTCTGTCGTCTCGGATGCCTGATCCAGGGCTGACGTTGGCGAGCTTTGCACCAGCAATACAGATGGATTTTGCGCCAGCGCAAAACCACCATAAAAAAACAAGGCCAGCACCATGGGACGCAACGTCAACCGCAAAGCGTGCCGCAAGACACCGGAAACCATAGTGTGATCAATAGAATTCATGGGCAAGGTACCAAGTAAAACAGTCGCATACAATGCGGCGATGTTATCAGCTTCGTATCACTTTTTCGTATGCCTGAACTGCCTGAAGTTGAAGTCACTCGCCGAGGTATCGCACCCGCGCTGATCGGCCGCCATCTCACCCGCGCCGACTTTCGCGTTCCTGCGCTACGCTATCCGCTACCCCATGCGCAGCGTGCGGCTTTTGTTGGCCAGCAGTTGATCTCGCTGACTCGGCGCGCAAAATATCTGTTGCTCAATTTTGGCACCGGCTACCTGTTAATTCATTTGGGAATGTCGGGCAGCCTGCGATTATTGCCGACTCATACCCCCTCACAAAAGCATGACCATGTTGATTTGATCTTTGATCAAATCACGCTGCGCATGCGCGACCCGCGGCGCTTTGGCGCCATGCTTTGGCTGAAAGGCGACGAGCTTAACGATATTCTCACGCATCCCTTGCTGGCAAAGCTCGGCATCGAACCGCTCGATGAGATATTTGACGCCCACTGGTTAAAGACCGAACTCACGGGCATTAAATCAGCCATCAAGCCCGTGCTGATGGATAGTCACCGCATCGTGGGCATCGGTAATATTTACGCCACGGAAAGCCTTTTTCGTGCAGGCGTAAATCCTCGCACAGCGGCCGGAAAAATCTCGCTGGCACGCCTGCAACGACTGGTGCATGCCATAAAAACCACGCTGAACGCAGCGATTGACGCCGGAGGCAGCAGCCTGCGCGACTTCATTCATTCGGATGGCAGCTCAGGATACTTTCAGCAGCAATACTTTGCATATGGCCGCACTGGCCAGCCCTGTCGAATTTGCGGTTTCGCGATTCGCGAAATAAAACAGGCGCAACGCACGACGTTTTACTGCACGCATTGCCAGCGGTAACTGTTTTATTTTGCCGCTGCTTTGGCTGTCAAGCGCATGAACTTGGCCATCAGGTCATCTTTTGATTCCACGTTATCCTTGTCATTCGGGATGCAATCCACAGGACAGACTTCACGACATTGAGGCGTATCAAAGTGGCCGACGCATTCGGT
>JAUSQB010000140.1 GCA_030652715.1 Rugosibacter sp. | reverse complement strand
GAGCCCTGGGACGGCCCGGCAGCGGTTGCGTTCACGGATGGTCGCCAGATCGGCGCAACGCTTGATCGAAACGGCTTGCGCCCGGCGCGGTATCTGATCACCGATGATGACATTGTGCTGATGGCATCCGAAATGGGTGTGCTGACTTTTCCTGAAGAAAAAATCGTCAAAAAATGGCGTCTGCAACCAGGCAAAATGTTTCTGATTGATCTGGAGGCCGGTCGCATCATTGATGATGCCGAACTCAAGCACGCGATTGCCACAGAGCAGCCTTATGGCCAATGGGTGAAAGAATCCCGGTTGTTTCTGGCGGACTTGGCGGTCAATGCAAAAGGCGCACTAAAGCTCAAAGAGTCGCTGCTGGATACCCAGCAGGCATTTGGCTATACACAAGAGGACATTAAATTCATTCTCGAGCCGATGGCTGAAAATGGCGAAGAAGCTACGGGTTCTATGGGTAATGATTCTGCGTTGCCGGTGTTGTCCTCGCGTGAAAAGCCGCTCTACAGCTACTTTAAGCAGCTCTTTGCGCAGGTGACTAATCCACCGATTGATCCCATCCGCGAAGAAATTGTGATGTCACTCACGAGCTTCATTGGCCCAAGACCGAACTTGATGGGTATCGCCAATGATGATGGTGAACCGCTGGCACCCTGTTTGGAGGTGACGCAGCCCGTCCTTCTGGATGAGGACTTCACACGCCTGACCTCAATCGACAAGGCCACGCGCGGACGCTTCAAATCGCTGATTCTGGATATTACCTATTCTGCGGCTAAAGGCGCTGCGGGCTGCGCTGCGGCCCTGGCTGATCTTGCTGCCGCTGCCGAGCAATCCGTGGCAGCGGGCTACAACATTGTGGTGCTGTCGGACCGTGCGATGTCGTGCGAGCGTGTGGCCATTCCCGCTTTGCTGGCTTGTGCCGCCGTTCATCATCACCTCACCAAAAAAGGCTTGCGCACCAGTACCGGCCTGGTAGTTGATACCGGTTCTGTGCGCGAAGTCCATCATTTTGCCCTGCTCGCAGGCTATGGCGCTGAGGCCGTTTGCCCTTGGCTGGCGCTTGAAACCATTGCTGAATTTTCAGGCAAAGCAGCCAAAGAAGCGCAGAAGAAATTTGTCAAGGCGATTGGCAAGGGACTGAACAAGGTGATGTCCAAGATGGGCATATCCACCTATCAGTCCTATTGTGGCGCGCAAATTTTCGAGGCCATTGGCCTGAACTCTGAATTTATTCGCGAATTTTTTACCGGCACATCAACGCAAATTGAAGGTATTGGTTTGCTAGAGGTGGCAGAAGAAGCCGTGCGTGTTCATCGCGCTGCCTTTTCTGCCGACCCGGTGCTGGCTAATAGCCTGGATGCGGGGGGGGAATATGCCTACCGTGTCCGCGGTGAAGACCACATGTGGACCCCGGATGCCATTGCTAAATTGCAGCATGCGACGCGATCCGGAAAATACGACACATTCAAGGAATATGCCAAGCTGATCAATGATCAAAGCAAGCGTCACCTGACATTGCGCGGCTTGTTTGATCTGAATCCTGCGGGCCCGCCGGTGCCGATCAATGAAGTTGAATCCGCCAAAGACATCGTCAAGCGCTTTGCCACGGGAGCTATATCGCTCGGTGCGATTTCCACTGAATCGCATACGACACTAGCCATTGCCATGAACCGTATTGGCGGAAAGTCCAATACCGGTGAAGGCGGCGAAGACCCGCGTCGTTTTGGAAAAGTCGGCGCTGGTGAGACGGTGGCCAGCGTGATCGGGGCGAATCGCGTAGAGGCGCATATCCCCTTGAAAGAGGGCGATAGCTTGCGCTCGGCAATCAAGCAGGTAGCCTCTGGCCGGTTTGGTGTCACGGCAGAATATCTGAGCAACGCGGATCAATTGCAAATCAAGATGGCGCAAGGGGCAAAGCCTGGCGAAGGGGGGCAATTGCCCGGACACAAAGTGTCCGAGTACATTGGATATTTACGCCACTCGGTGCCTGGCGTTGGCTTGATTTCGCCCCCGCCGCACCATGACATTTATTCCATTGAAGATCTGGCGCAGTTGATACACGATCTGAAAAATGCGAATCCGGTGGCTTCGGTGTCAGTCAAGCTGGTGTCCGAAGTCGGCGTGGGTACGGTAGCGGCTGGCGTGGCAAAAGCCAAGGCGGATCACGTGGTGATCGCAGGGCATGATGGCGGCACGGGGGCGTCACCGATTTCCTCGATCAAGCATGCGGGTACGCCGTGGGAACTCGGCTTGGCAGAAACGCAGCAGACTTTGGTGCTGAACAAGCTGCGCGGTCGCATCCGCGTGCAGGCTGACGGCCAGATGAAAACCGGACGCGATGTGGTGATTGCTGCGCTGCTCGGTGCTGACGAGTTCGGCTTTGCCACAGCCCCCTTGGTTGTCGAAGGCTGCATCATGAT
>JAUSQB010000139.1 GCA_030652715.1 Rugosibacter sp. | reverse complement strand
ATCGCGTCCAAAATGGCCATAAGCAGCAGTTTTTTCATAGATAGGCCGCAACAAATTCAGCATCGTGACGATGCCTTTGGGGCGCAGATCAAAATGGCGCTGCACCAGCTCGGCTATTTTTTCATCGGCAATCTTGCCCGTGCCTTGTGTCGTCACCCACACCGAGGTAGGCTGCGCTACACCAATCGCATAGGAAATCTGCACCAGACATTTATCCGCCAAACCCGCCGCCACAATGTTCTTGGCGACATAGCGGCCGGCGTAAGCAGCGGAGCGGTCAACCTTTGACGGATCCTTGCCGGAGAATGCCCCGCCACCGTGCGGGGCGGCACCACCGTAGGTATCCACAATGATCTTGCGGCCTGTCAAACCACAATCACCTTGCGGGCCGCCAATCACAAAGCGGCCCGTGGGATTCACCAGATATTTGATTTCACCCTTGATCAACTCCTTAGGCAGCATCGGCTTGATGATTTCTTCAATCACCGCTTCGCGAATCTGCGGCAGCTCGATATCCGGCGCATGCTGAGTGGACAGCACCACGGTATCAATCGAATGGGCGCGACCGTTTTCATAGCGAATGGTGACTTGCGATTTTGCGTCTGGTCGCAGCCAGGGCAAGCGGCCATCACGGCGCAAGTGTGACTGCCGTTCCACCAGACGATGCGCTAAATAAATGGGCAGCGGCATCAGCGAAGGGGTTTCGTTGCAGGCATAGCCAAACATCAAGCCTTGGTCGCCTGCACCTTGATTAAGATCATCGTCATAGGCTTTATTCACGCCCTGGGCGATATCGGGCGACTGTTTATCGTAAGCCACCAGCACTGCGCAGCCTTTGTAATCGATACCGGATTCGGTATTGTCGTAGCCGATGCGCTTTAACGTATCGCGTGCCACATTGATGTAATCGACGTTGGCTTTGGTTGTAATTTCACCGGCCAAAACCACCAGGCCGGTATTGCATAAGGTTTCAGCCGCGACGCGGGAGTGAGGGTCTTGCGCCAGAATGGCATCCAGGATGGCGTCTGAAATTTGGTCGGCGACTTTATCGGGATGGCCTTCGGAAACGGATTCCGATGTGAAAAAATAAGCTTGACTCATGGTTTTGCTCCTAACAAAATGCCCCGCGATGCTGGCGAGGCAGGCTCCTGGGGCATGAGCAAGCGACGCTTTAGCGAAATTTATTGTCCAGCCCAAGCTTTTTATACTCAGGCTTTCTCCGCTTCGCAAGTTGTCATTTAACCCAGCGGAAGTTCTCATTGTAATCTAGTCCGCTGTCAACGGTGTAGCGAGATAATTCATCCTGTCTGGCGGTACAAAGCATCATGGTCCGATAATTCGCCGATAATTCGCCTTGCCCTGAATACTTATTCGTTACTGCTCGCCCTATTACCGCCGATATGTCTTTACTGTTTCGTCTCTGTACTTATCTCCCTCTGCCGCTCTTGCATAACCTGGGTGCGCTGCTCGGTTGGCTCACTTGGGTTTTGTCGCCCACCTACCGTCGCAACCTTGCCCAAAACCTTGCCCTGGCAGGGCTATCTTCTTTTAAGCGCGCAGCGATTGCCGAAGCTGGCAAAGGATTTTTAGAGTTACCCAAAATCTGGTTGCGCCCGCAAGATGAAGTCGTCAGCCGCATCGCCCAGGTGTCCGGCTGGGAGCTGGTAGAAACAGCGGCAAGCACAAGCAAAGGTATCTTGTTTTTAACGCCGCATCTGGGCTGCTTTGAAATTACCGCGCAATATGTTGCGGCACAAAAGCCAATTACCGTCATGTTTCGGCAACCCAAACAAGCCTGGCTAGAACCCCTGATGCGCCAAGGCCGGGGCAGCAACTTCAATCTTGCGGCAGCAGACATGTCCGGCGTGCGGCGCTTATTGAAAGCCTTGAAACAAGGCCAAGCCGTGGGCATGCTGCCCGACCAGGTACCGGGCGTGGGTGAGGGCGTTTGGGCACCATTTTTTGGCCGCCCCGCGTACACCATGACGCTCGCCGCACGCTTGGCAGAAACCGGCGCGACGGTGATTTTCACCTATGCTGAGCGCCTGCCCTATGGCGCGGGTTATCACTTGTATTTTTTGCCCTTGTCGCAACCCTTAACGGGCGATCTTGCTACGCGGGCAGCGCAAATCAATGCCGAGATCGAGCGCTTGATTCGGCAGTGTCCAGCGCAATACTTGTGGGGTTATAACCGCTATAAAGTGCCCGCAGGTACCCAGGCGCCATGACGTATCTATTGCTTGCTGCAATGTGGCTGCTCCACTGGCTGCCCATGCCCTTGCTCGCCGCTTCAGGGCGCGGTTTGGGTTGGCTGCTGTACCATTTAATTCGTGAGCGGCGCCACATCACCTTAACTAATCTGGGGCTATGCTTTCCTCAGTTATCAGCCGCTGAAAAGTCGGCGCTGGCGAGACGGCACTTTGCTTATTTTGGACGCAATATGCTCGAACTCGGGCTGTGGTGGTGGGCTTCTGCCGCGCGTATTCGCCGCCTGGTCAAGGTCACGCATGGCGAACGTTTAGCCGCTTATCACGGTCGGCCAGTGATATTGTTTGCGCCGCATTTTGTCGGGCTGGATGCGGGCTGGATGCGACTGGCGATGGATCACGCCATGGTGACGATTTATGCCCGAGCAAAAAATCGCACCTTCGATACCGCCTTGCGTCGCGGGCGTTTGCGGTTTGGAAAAACCACCCTGTTTTCTCGCCAGGAGGGGGTCAAGTCGATCATCCGGCCAATACGCGAAGGGCGTCCTTTTTACTATCTGCCCGATATGGATTACGGTGCCAAAGACGCCGTTTTCGTGCCTTTTTTTGGCGTGCCCACCGCCACCATTACCGGCCTGTCACGGCTGGCAAAACTCACCGGCGCAACGGTCATCCCTATCATCACGCGCATGGCAGGCAACCACTATGAAATAGACATTGGCGAGCCGTGGCAAAACTTCCCGACGGATGACCCGGTTGCAGATACGCGGCGCATGAATGCGTTTTTAGAAACTGAAATCCTGCGCGCACCGGCGCAATATTACTGGCTGCACAAACGCTTCAAAACCCGCCCGCCGGGTGAAGCAAGTTTTTATGGATCACCCCGAAATTAACTCAAGCAAGTTTGCTTAGCCTGCTCAATTCGACCGATTACACAACGCTATCTCGACTACCATCTCTCTCATGAAAATTCGCTTTACCAAAATGCAGGGCGCGGGCAACGACTTTGT
>JAUSQB010000125.1 GCA_030652715.1 Rugosibacter sp. | reverse complement strand
TTTTATTAGGGTGAGGAGTAGAAAAATTAGGAAATAGCAAGGGAAATAGGGTCTGACCCTGAGGTTTCCCCACGAATCAAGCTGCCATCGCACGATTGATTGCGGCGCTGGCCTGACTTCGAGTAGTAGGGAAATAGGGTCAGACACGATAAAGTATCAAGCGAATTTGCCAGTAGTGCCAGTAGTTGCTCAGGTTTTTTTTGCATTGCTACAAATTCATGTGGAAGTATCATATGAAAGTATATGGCCGTGATCGCAGTATCATGATGGTATTTGGATATGCCGGTGATCATGATCAGGCAGTACGCCAATTAGCCAATTAGTTGGTTTTATCTAAGGAATCCTATGGGCACTTTTTTGCTTTCCGCCTGGCGCGCCGGGTTGCGCAGTCGCAGTATCCAGTCCATTCTGATTCTAGGCGCCTTGCTGATGGGCGTCGCCTATCTTTCCGCTTCGTTTTCTCCGCGTCAGCCGCAGACGGTGGCGCTGGACGTGGGCTTGTCCGGCTTGCGCATTACGCTGATTTTGTTTTCGCTATTCTGGGTGCAAGAGCTGGTTGCGCGTGAAATCGAGCGGCGTACCGTGTTGTTCGCCCTGACTTATCCGGTGCCTCGCGGCCGCTATATTGCGGGGCGCTATCTGGGCGTGCTGGGGCTGCTGGCCCTGGCGGCCTTGCTGCTCGGGCTGTTGCTGTGGACGGTGGTGTTAAGCTTGGGCAAAGGCTATGCACAGGGTTTCGCGGTGATGCTCGGTCTCCCTTACTGGACCACGGTGGCGGGGTTGTGGCTTGATGCGGCGGTGGTTGCGGCCTTTGCGCTGTGGGTGTCCACCTTCTCTACCGTGCCGATGTTGCCTTTGGCGCTGGGTTTGGCTTTTGCCGTGGGCGGCAAGAGCTTGGGGGCGGTTGCCGAGTATTTGGCCAGGGGGGCGGATGGCGATCCGATGCTGATGCGCCTGGTGCCTATCATCGATGCTATTCAGTGGGTGCTGCCCGATTTATCGCGGCTCGATTGGCGTGCATGGCCGATGTATGGCCTGCCGCCAACGGATCAGGCGGTTGGGCTGGGACTGATCATGGCGGTAAGCTATGCCGCGCTGTTGCTCACCTTGGCGGTGATGATCTTCACCCGCCGGGATTTTGAATAGCCAGTGTCATTAGTCGGCCCTGGCGAGACGGCGAGATATGGCAAATGATGTGACAAGCAAGATGAAGCCCTTGTGCCAAGGGTGGCTGATGCCGTTCCTTGCCCTGTTTCTGGCATCGGCGTTTATTGTTACCGCGCAGCGGTTGAAGTCTGTATCGCGGCAGACGGTTTCGGTCGAGATTCAGGTGGCCTTGCCCTTGTCTGTACAGGTGTTCATGACCCTGGGTGACCGCTATCTGGCGGCAAACGCCGCCGCTATTCGGGCGCTGGTTGTGTCAACCGATAAAATGAAGCCTGAAGACTACGCAGTTCTGAGCCGTGTGCAGCAGGATGTTTCCTGGCTGAACCCGGCGCATGAAGACAACTACTATATCGCTTTCGCGATTCTGCCCCAGTATGGCGAAGTGGATGCAGCGCAAACGATACTTGCGCGTGCCAGCCGTGCGCGATTCTTCGATTATCAGCCGACGTTTTTTTATGGCTTTAACCAGTGGTATTACAAGCATGATCCGGCAGGCGCTGCGGTCTGGATGCGTGAAGCCGCATTAAAGTTGCCGGACCCCAAACAGCAACTGACCATGCAGAACATGGCTGCGCGCTGGATGGATAAAGCACAGGATACCGAACTGGCAATTCGTGTTGTTGAGGCTTTGGCCAAAGAGGCACGGCGTCCGGATTTTCGTCAATATCTGGAAACACGAGTAGTGCGTTTGCGCCAATTACAGCAGTTAAAAATAGCGGCGGCAAGCTATCGCGAACGCTTTGGCAAGCCCGTATCCAACTTGCAAGACCTGGTTGCCTCTGGCATTCTCCCCGCACTGCCGCAAGACCCCTTTGGCTTCGGCTTTGGTTTTGACCAGCAGGGCGACATTGTTCTGCGTACTTCACCTCCTCGATCATGACGACTGCTATAGCTATTTGCGAACTGCGCAAGACTTATCCCCGCCGCTGGGCCTCACCGCCGTTTGAGGCATTGAAGGGTGTTTCATTGACGATTGCCGAAGGCGAAGTGTTCGGCTTTATCGGCCCCAATGGCGCAGGAAAAAGTACGCTGATCAAAATCCTCACCGGCATGATGCGCCCGACATTGGGCAACGCGGCGCTTTTCGGCATCGACGTGCTGGATAGCGTGGCGCGCACGGGGCTGGGTTATGTACCAGAAAACCCCAGCCTGCCGGATTATCTGACCCCGCTGGAAATTCTTGGCATGGGGCTGATGCTTCACCGGTGCAAGATAGCCGATCCTCGCCGCCACTGCATGCAATGGCTGGAACGGTTTGGCCTGGGCGATGTGACCAACAAAACCGTGCGCGGGTTTTCCAAAGGCATGGCGCAGCGCACGGCGCTGGCTCATGCGTTGGCGGTTGAGCCGCGTTTGCTGATTCTGGATGAGCCGTTGTCTGGCCTGGACCCGATCGGGCGGCGCGATGTGGTGGATATTCTGGCGGATTACCGGCAGCAGGGCGGCACGATTTTTTTAACGTCACATGTGCTGCATGATGTCGAGCGCCTGGCCAACCGCTTCGGCCTGATCCACAAGGGTGAGCTGCGCGCCGTGCGTTCGCCCGCTGAACTTGCGGGTGAAGATGATCGCGTGCTGGTGCGCAGCCAGGGTACGACGGCAGTTGATGGCACGCAGCCAGAACCTGGCGGCCGCTGGGTGGTTGAAGTGCCGCGCGCGGCGCTGTGGCACACCTTGCATGAACTGGAGGTGGCAGGGCATGCCGTGATCGAGATCAAGCCCACGCTTTCGCTGGAGACGGCCTTCATGCATGTGGTGCAGGGCTGACCCGCTGATGGTATTTTCCCCTAGTGTCTTGCGTGCCTATCTGGCGGCAGCGGCCGTGATTGCCGCCTTGCTGGGCGCGCGCCCTCGGTATCAGGTGGATTGGTCAGGCGATGTAGTGCTGATGGCCGGGATGAGTGATTTGTTGGTGATTGTCTTGCTTGTATTGCTTTATACCTTAATAGCCAAGTTGGTGCGGGCCGGTTCGCTGGCCAAAAGGTTAAATCGTTTGTTGCATTGGGGGTTGGCGCTGGGTATTATTATGTTTGCGGGACTTGCGCAGGCCTTATTTTTGAAGACAGGCGAGACGCTGAATTTAGATATTCTGGTGTTCTTTTTGCGTCGATCCCACGAACTGGCAGAGATTGCCGCAGGCGCAATGGACCATGAGCTGTTATGGGTGTTGTTGATCTGCGTGAGTCTGCCTTTGTTAGCCAATATGCGGTTTTCACATGGCGTGTTAGCTGGCATGCATGGCTTGATGTTCGCGGTACCGATAGGCTTGATTCCCGCAGGATACGTGCTTTTCCCTGATACTTCGAATGATGGCAAGCTGGATATTGTTCTTCCTGAACATTCGCAGAAGATTTTATACCGGGGACAATATGAGGCTTTAACTGATTATCAGCTTGGCTGGAACTTGGTTAGTCCTATGCGATGGCAGCGGGGAATATTGACTGGACTGTCGCTAGGTTCTTCGCTGGGGATCGCCCAATATCAAGCAATTGCCAAAAATGAAGCGGCGCAGCTTTTGTATGTCCGACCACATGCGGCCCTACCGCCAGAAAAACCGATCAACATCCTGTTTTTGTTGCTCGAATCGATGCGCCATGACGCATTGGGCGCGTATGGTGACGGGGCAGGCGCACCCTCGAATACACCGTTTTTGGATGAATTGGTGCGCGGGGGCTGGCAGGTTGAGCGGGCTTATACGACAATTCCGCATACATCCAAGGCTTTGGTGGGAATTTACTGCGGCACCTTCCCGCGTTTTGAAACCAACATTTTAGAAGCGCTACCGGATAATCTGCCGCTTACCTGTTTGCCGCATCTGCTGGCATCCGTGGGGTATAGCACCGCGCATTTTCAAACTGCACCCGCAAGTTTTGAGGCGCGTGACCAGTTTTTGCGCAATGTTGGTTTTGGCAGTCAGTTCACGCAGGAATCCATTACCGAAAAGACATGGGCGCAGCTAGGTTATCTGGGCGTTGATGACCGCGCCATGATTGCTCCGGCACTGGATTGGATGAAGCAACAAGCAGTGGCTGGCAAGCCGTTTTTTGCTTCATTACTGACGATTGCCACCCATCATCCGTATGTTTCTCCTGGCCATATCGTGCCAGTACATGATGCGGCGCAGGCAAAGCTTGGGTATCTTAAGGCGGTGAAATATACCGACGCAATGCTAAGAGAGCTTTTTGCAGAAATGCGCAAGCAGGGTTTGCTGGATAATACGCTGGTGGTGATTACTGGCGACCATGGTGAGGCTTTTGCCGAGCATGGGCAGATTGCGCATAACGGTTCAAGTTATGAGGAGGGTATCCGCGTACCGTTGATTTTGCACGGACCGATGCTGGGTGAACCAAGGATGATTGTCGGATTGCGGCAGCACACGGATATTATGCCGACGGTGCTGGATATCGCTGATATCAAGTATTCAGGTGTTTTGCCAGGGAAAAGTCTGAACACTGATTTTGCCGGTCATACTGACTTGATTACCGCCTGCTTTTATCAGGACTATTGTCTCAACCATTTGTCTGCTGACGGGAAAAAAGTGCTGTTTTTCTATGGTAAGCGGGCACTGCAGATGTATGACTTGAATGTTGACCCCAAGGAGACAAACAACTTGTTATCTGAGTCTAGGCAAGAAGATGCGAAGGAACGGCTGCATGTCGCGGCGCGTATTAAAAAGTCCTTCGAGGCGGTTTATCGGCCCGTAAGCCGTGCGATGGCAAATCGGTGATTTGGTGATATCAGGGTTTTTTAGCTGCAACGAATCAGCAACCGGATCAAGTGCGAGAATCATTTATGGAAACGCTGAATAAGCCGCTGCAAAATTGAGCGGCGAACTGAAATCGAGACGAAATTGTGACGCCAATGTCATTTTCATCGAATAATCGGCCTAGTTTGATCCAGAACGCTGGGTATTCCGCTTCATTCTGCTCATGCCGGACGCACCTGTCCTGTGAGAGGTCGTCCCCATTTGCTGACGTTGAGCATCGCCAGCATGGCGAAAGCCCGATTGGCATTCTTCGCCAAGCCGCGATAGCGGACCTTGGCAAAGCCCCACAGGCGTTTGATGGTCAGGAATGGGTGTTCAACCTTGGATCGCACACTGGATTTGCGCCGGTTGGTTGCCCTGTCCGCCTCGGTCAAGGGGCAATTCCTGTAAGCACGTTTGTTGGTGAAATCTTTCGCCTTCGGTGCGATGGCCTTGAGTCGCGCCCGCTGCTCTTTGCCCCGGTAGGCGCTATCGCCGTAGAAGCGGGTCTCCTCGCCATGCAACAGATTCGGTACTTCGTGACGGTCGTGAACGTTTGCCGCGGTGACGCTCGCGCTATGGACAAGACCAGTTTCACTGTCCGCACCAATGTGCAGCTTCATGCCGAAATACCA
>JAUSQB010000118.1 GCA_030652715.1 Rugosibacter sp. | reverse complement strand
TTCAAGATCCAGGCGAACATGGACCCGGCCCACCGCGACCGCATCGCCTTTGTGCGCGTGTGTTCTGGCAAGTTCGAGCGCGGCATCAAATTAAAGCAGCGTTCCACCGGCAAGACGCTGGCAATCAACAACGCCATCACCTTCATGGCACAAGACCGCAACACCACGGATGAAGCCTGGCCCGGCGATATTCTCGGTATCCCGAATCACGGCACAGTGGTGCTGGGCGATGCATTCAGCGAAGGCGAAGATATCCAGTTCACCGGCATCCCCTGCTTTGCGCCGGAACATTTTCGCCGCGCCCAGATTCGCAATCCGATGAAAATGAAGCAATTGCAAAAAGGCTTGCAGCAACTCGCTGAAGAAGGCGCCACCCAGCTTTTTCGCCCGATACACAGCAATGATCTGATTCTCGGCGCTGTGGGCACGCTGCAATTCGATGTGGTCTCGCACCGGCTGGAATTTGAATACGGCGTCGATTGCTTTTTTGAACCCTACAACGTCTCCACCGCACGCTGGTTGCGAGGGGATACTGCGATGATTCAGCAACTCGCTGAAAAATCCGGCGTCAATGTGGCGTTGGATGGCGCGGGCGATTACGTCTATCTCGCGCCAAACCGCGTGAACCTGAACATGACGAAAGAAAAGTATCCGGACATCGTGTTCCTCGAAACCCGCGAAATACATTAAGCCGACAACTCAGCGGGCAGCTTGGTTACTACACTTGGTTACTGCGCCTATTCAGCAAACCAGCTATCCAGCTCGACGGTTTTCAGTTCTTCTACCGTGTACTCGGTAAACACGCGGTAAGCCGTCCAGTGCGAAATCTTGTCCTGTAGCAGCAAGCTTTCGTTACCCTTGGCAAGGGCGGCTTGCTGCTGATAAGCCGCGAGCTTATCGTCTGCATAAACAGCGCACTGCTGTAAAAACTCGCTGACGATCCGTTTTTTTTCTTCGATAGAAACAGGCATGATTGCTCCTTTGTTCAATTGAGAGGAGCGCCTTTCAGACGCTGCACTTTTTGATATGCGCCCAACAATTGCTGGTGCATGTGGCTGCCTTCCATATTGGCGCCCAGCGTATGGAGGCCAAAGAATTGCTGCTCGCGGCGAACCAGCGCCAGTGCCTGACGCAATGTCGGCTCGCCAAACAGCAAGCTGAGCGATGCGTCAAACTTGTCGATAACATCCAGTTGCAGCAGGTTTTCGATACAGCGATAAACGCGGCGACGCTGCTCGCTAAGTACCCCAAACTGGGCGATCCAGGCACAGCCTTCGAGCACCACCTCTTCGTCGCCAACGGCCAGGCCCAGCAAGGTCTTGAGTTCGCCTACGCGCAAGTCGGCCCAAGCCGTGTCAGCATCCGCAGCCAATCCTATGAGGGTGACAATAGGCAATTCTTCCGCCAAATCAAGTTCCTCCAATAAGTCCAGCAGTTGTTGCGATTCAGCCTGGGTGAGTTCTGGCAAGCGCAAAATCGCCGGGCGCACGAGATTACCGACGGTATTGTTTTCCCACTGCAACTCTTCAATCGGATAAATCTCCGACATGCCCGGCACGAATATGCGGCAAGCATACACACCCAGATGGGTGAAGTCCGCCACATAAATATCATGGCCACTGGCGTGAATGCGGTCCATCGACCATTGATAATCCTCCGCCGTCGTCGTGGAAAAATTCCAGTCCGCGAATTCAAAGTCAGGCGTATTACTCAAAAAATCCCAGCTCATCACGCCGCTGGAGTCCACGAAGTGAATTTCCAGATTTTGCGCATCGGTAATCTCATCCATATCAAAGCCGGGGGCAGGAAAGTCGCCTAGGGAATCCAGCGCGCGGCCTTGCAAGAGCTCGGTCAGCGCCCGTTCCAATGCCACTTCAAAGCGCGGATGCGCGCCAAAGCTGGCAAACACGCCCTGATCGTGCGGGTGCAGCAAGGTCACATTCATCACCGGATACTCGCCGCCGAGCGACGCGTCCTTGACCAGAATGCCAAAACCCGCCGCACGCAAGCCGTGGATGCCTACGGCAATGCGCGGGTAGCGGTTGATCACCGCTTCTGGCACGTCCGGCAGGCACAGGCCTTCACGGATGATGCGAAACTTGATGTCGCGCTCAAAAATCTCTGACAATGCCTGCGTACGGGCTTCCATGAGCGTGTTGCCAGCCGACATGCCGTTGCTCACATACAGGTTGCCGATCAGATTGACGGGGTAAAGGACGGTTTGGCCATCGCGCAGCCGAGTGTAAGGAATCGTGCAAATGCCACGCGCCGCATTGCCGGAATTAAGGTCTATGAGTTGTTCGGCACGCACGGCCTTGTCCGGGTTGTAAAACGCCTGCAATTCGGGGGTAAGGATGTCTTTATGCCAGCCTTTGCCCTTGACGGGAAACCATTTTTCGCTGGGGTAATGCACGAATTCGTCATTCGCGATGACTTCGCCCAAGTAAAAGTGCGTCCAGAAATAATTGGTGCTCAAGCGCTCAAAAAACTCGCCCAGGGCGCTGGCCCGTGCGGCCAGCTCGGAGCCGCCTTTGCCATTGCTGAACAGGCGCGTGCAGTCGCGATCAGTGACATGCACCGACCAGATATTTTCAATCTCGTTAAGCCACGAGCGCTCGATGACATGAAAGCCTATCGATTCGAGTTTGCCCAGGAGGGTGGCGATAGAGGATTCAAGCGAAGCATCTTTGCTGGGGATAAAGGTTTCAGTCATGCGGGGCGATCTTTCGGTGATTTTGCTAGTTTGGCCAGTTTAGTCGGATTGAACAAGCTTAAGGCCGCTATTGTCACCACCCTCAGGGGAATTGCTCCGTAGCGTATCACCATCCGTAGCGGCAAGGAGGCCTGCCCGCAAAGCGGGAATCCCAAGTCTGCAAAGCTGAGCGTAGCTTGCTCACCGCCTTGCTACGCAGTGGCTTCATCAGCGCCGACTTTTCACGAAACCATTCGAGCCTGGAATCTTTATTCCTCGTTTTAGCGCGTCCGCACGATAAATCGGCTGATGGGGATTTTCAAACTGTTCAGAAAAAAAATATTGGATCGGCGTAGGGAACGCGCGCACAGATGCGCGATAAGCAACGAGTGGTCATTGCTCATCGCGCAATTTTATATGTGTAAGTTATTTTTTATCCGGCGAAGTGCTACCAGGCTTAGCCATCGACTCATGTGATTCCATGCGCTGCTCGTGGCGTTCTTCCATGCGCTCTTTCATTTTCTCTTGCATCTCGGCCTTTTTAGCTTCACAGGCTTTGGGATCGGCCGCGCATTGCTTCTGCATTTCTTCATGGCGGGCCTTCATTTTTTCGCACTGCTCGGGATTCTCTGTGCACATCTTCTCACGCATTTTTTCTCGATGTGCCTGACGGATCTCCTTGCAGCGCGCAGGCTCTTTTTTGCAGGCGGCATCGACTTCTGCGTGCATTTTTTTCATTTCCGCCTTCCTTTCCGCGCATTTTTGCGGATTGGCATCGCAATGCTGTTTCATTTCCTCATGCATTTCACCTCGATGCATGCCGGGAGCCTGAGCAACATTTTTAACATTTGCAGCCTCTTCTGCATGGGCTGTCGCCATGCCAAATGACCCCAGCGATATGCAGGTAGCCGCCAATAAACAACGAATCTTCATTTCTATCTCCTTGGACTAAAAAATAAAACCTGGCAGACAAAGCGCCAGCCAAGCGATCACAGCACTTCGCATAATGCGCCATAGTTGCAAGTAAAGAAACCGTGAAACCAGGGAAAGTGTAAAGCCATGTTTCCTGTCTCTTGACTGAATCCAGTGCAGTGAATTTCTTGCAAGACAGCCATGCATCTGTCACGGACTCTTTTCCTTGCGTGCGACTATTCGCCAGCTTATAGTTTGTGTCTCATGAACGCCACCGACCGCATCATTCCCATCACCGTATCGCCAGTGCCGACTTTTTTGTCAGCCAAACCGGCTTTGCCAGGAAGCGTTTTGCGTGACACACGCCAGCGCCCCCTGCGCGACTTGCGTATTTCAGTCACTGATCGCTGCAATTTCCGTTGCGTGTATTGCATGCCGAAAACCGTTTTCGGCCGCGATTACCCTTTCCTGCCGCGCAATGACTTGCTGTCGTTCGAGGAAATCGAGCGCATCGCGCGTGTCTTCGTGGCGCAGGGCGTGGAGAAAATTCGACTCACCGGCGGCGAGCCGCTGCTGCGCCGGGGCATCGAAAAGCTGATCGAACAGCTCGCCAGATACCCTGTGGAAATCACGTTGACCACCAACGGCGCGCTGCTGGCGAAAAAGGCGCAGACATTGAAAGATGCCGGGCTGCATCGCATCACCGTGAGCCTGGATGGGTTGGATGATGCGGTGTTCAAGCGCATGAACGATGTGGATTTTGCAGTGAGCGAT
>JAUSQB010000105.1 GCA_030652715.1 Rugosibacter sp. | reverse complement strand
TTCCGGCGTGCCGCCAATGCCGATGCCCAAAATGCCGGGTGGGCACCAGCCCGCGCCCATGGTCGGCACGGTTTTAAGTATCCATTCCACCAGGTCGTCGGATGGGTTGAGCATGGCGAATTTGGTTTTCGCTTCCGAGCCGCCGCCCTTGGCTGCACAAATTACCTCGACATGATCGCCCGGTGTGATCTCGTAATGCACTACGGCAGGCGTGTTGTCTTTGGTGCTTTTGCGTGCACCCGCCGGGTCAGACAGCACCGAGGCGCGCAAAGGATTGTTGGCATCCAGATAGGCTCGGCGCACACCTTCGTTGACCATTTCTTGCACTGAAAGTGTGGCATCCCAGCGTACATTCATACCGACTTTGAGAAAGACCAGGGCGATGCCAGTGTCTTGACAAATCGGGCGGTGACCTTCGGCGGCCATGCGGCTGTTAGTCAAAATTTGCGCAATGGCGTCTTTTGCGGCGGGTGATTCTTCCTTGTCATGCGCCTCGCCCAATGCCTGGATAAAGTCGAGTGGATGGTAATAGCTGATGAATTGAAAAGCGTCGGCGATGGATTGGATAAAGTCTTCTTGGCGTATGGGATTCATGCAAGTCTCGGAGTAGAAAATTAGTGAGTGTTTTTACTGGTAGATGAATTGTTTTTTAGCAGATTGATGGTGCGGCTCATGGCTTCGACAGATGTATTGGCGGGGGAAGGCGATATTATGGCAGAGGATTAGCTTGCTTTAGAGTCAGCGTGAAAAGCTGCTAGGCAGATATTGCTGTGCTAAGTAGTATCTGCCTGCCGATTCCTTGGCCTGGTGGGCTGTTCTTCTCAAAAAATGTGGTGATTATTCTCGGCGTCGTTGTACTCGTTCGGTGGTTCGGAGCAGGCAACAACGATCCCCGTGAAACGCAACGGAAAACGTCGCTTGAAATTCTCCAGGAACGCTATGCCCGAGGGGAAATTGAACGGGAAGAGTATGAGCAAAAGCGCTGTGATCTTGAGTAGAGGCCAAAATTGAACCTGTATTCCAGCAGATGCGCCAAATGATGGCGCATCTGTCGAGTTTTCCTTGAGATATGCTTTCATCATTAATCGAAGCTCGCTGCAACTGCTATGCCTCCTGTCTGTGCCTATGACGTATGGCATGCAACGTCATTGCTGCCACTTTCACACATTGGCTTGCTGAATGCAGGCCTTTGTTGTCTCGCGCTATTCTGCACTGTCGGGCAGGTGACGTTAGAATAGCGTGCATCAGCATGAATCATCCACAGAGAGGAGAAAACGATGTCTGCAGGTGAAACAGGGCAGGGCGTACATACTTATCCGCCTTCGCCAGAGGTGGTGAGCCAAGCAACGATTTCAGGCATGGCGGCCTATCAGGCTTTGTGCCGCGAAGCCGAGCAGGATTACACCGGCTATTGGGCGCGCCTGGCCGTCGATCATGTGAGCTGGCAAAAACCCTTCACGCAGGTGCTGGATGAATCCAATGCGCCGTTTTACCAATGGTTTGCCGATGGTCGGCTGAATGTCTCATACAACTGCCTGGATCGTCATGTGGCCGCAGGCCTGGGCGATAAAGTGGCGCTGATTTTTGAAGCGGACGATGGCCGGGTGACTCGCGTGACTTATCAAGCATTGTTGCGTCGTGTGGCGCAATTTGCGAATGGCTTAAAAGCGCGCGGCATCAAAAAAGGTGACCGCGTGCTGATCTATATGCCGATGTCGATAGAAGGAATTGTCGCCATGCAGGCCTGCGCGCGCATCGGGGCGATTCATTCGGTGGTGTTCGGCGGCTTTTCGGCCAAGAGTGTGCACGAGCGGATCGTGGATGCGGGTGCTGTTGCCGTGATCACCGCCGATGAGCAGTGTCGTGGCGGTAAAACTATTCCGCTGAAGCCCGCAGTGGATGAAGCGCTTGCTTTAGGCGGTTGTGAGTCCATTCGCTCTGTCATTGTGTATCGCCGCACGGGCGGGGCCTGTGCCATGACCGCCGGGCGCGATGTGTTGTGGGATGACGTGATCGCTGGTCAGCCGGATACCTGCGAGCCGGAGTGGGTTGATGCTGAACACCCGCTGTTTATCTTGTATACCTCAGGTTCCACCGGCCAGCCCAAAGGCGTGCAACACAGCTCGGGTGGCTATCTGCTACATGCCATTTTGACCACAAAATGGACATTCGATCTCAAACCCGATGATGTGTTCTGGTGCACCGCCGACATCGGCTG
>JAUSQB010000103.1 GCA_030652715.1 Rugosibacter sp. | reverse complement strand
ATCAGCACATAATGCGCTTTATGAACCTTCTGGATTGGGTAAGCCATTTGACGACGGCCCCAGTCTTCCAGGCGATGAATGATGCCTGAACGGGCAGTAACAAGCGCTTTATAGCGCTCAACCATGGCCGGTACTTGCTCGGACTGGTCTGGATGAACAATGAAAACAATTTCGTAATGTCGCATGCAATCTCCTTGTGGTTAAGTGAAGCCCCCCCGCATGCGTAACGGGTGGAGCAAGGTCAGCCCTACACTATAGCAAGCAAAGCGCTCAGGGGCAAGCACAGAAAGAGTGCGCCCCTCTTGAATATTGACTAGAATCATCGGCATGCTGGATAGACGCTCCCAATCGCTGCTCAAGACGCTGATCGAAAACTATATTGCCGATGGTCAGCCTGTCGGCTCACGCACTTTGGCAAAACGCTCCAACCTTGAGCTCTCGCCTGCCACTATCCGCAATGTCATGTCGGACTTGGAGGAAAGAGGCTTTATCACCAGCCCCCACACCTCGGCTGGCCGTATTCCTACGCCTCTGGGTTACCGGCTGTTTATCGATTCTCTCTTGACGGTGCGACCACTCACCGACACCGATTTATCCGAGATTCAAGGTGCCATGCAGCCAGACCAGCCGCAACGGATGATCAGTCAGGCCTCGCAATTATTATCGCAACTGACGTCTTTCGCCGGGGTGGTCGTTGCGCCACGCCGACAGCAACCGCGCATTCGTCAAATCGAGTTTCTCAGTCTTTCGGAAAAGCGAATTTTGCTCATCATCGTGACCGAGAATGGCGACGTGCAGAATCGCATCCTGTTCACGCAACGCAACCACACGCCTTCCGAGTTGGTTTTTGCCGCCAACTACCTTAACCAGAATTGTGTTGGTCTGGAATTCAATCAAATCCGCTCGCGCGTTGTCGAAGAGTTACGTCAGTTGCGTTCGGATATGTCCGATCTCATGGCAGCAGCCCTGGATGCGGGAAACCAGGCGATGGCGGATACCGCAGATCACTATGTCATCAGCGGCGAAAGAAACCTGCTCGGCGTCGAAGATCTGGCGTCCAACATGAACCGGATACGCCGTTTGTTTGATTTATTCGAACAAAAAACACACTTGGCGCAATTGCTCGCTTTGTCTGACGATGCCGAAGGCGTGCAAGTTTTCATCGGGGACGAATCAGGGATTGCTCCGCTTGATGAATGCAGCGTGGTGGCTGCCCCCTATGAGGTGGATGGGCAGGTTGTCGGCTCGATCGGAGTCATCGGCCCTACGCGCATGGCTTATGAGCGGGTTATTCCGATTGTGGACATCACGGCCAAACTGCTTTCCTCTGCGCTTTCTGCCCACTAATCCATTGCCATGTCCCGCTACGCCGCTGAACCTGCGCACCGCCATGGTGACGCCCGCCGCACCGCCGTTCTTCTGGTTAATCTGGGCACGCCCGATGCACCGACCGCGTCGGCTTTGCGTCGTTATCTCAAACAATTCTTGTGGGATCCGCGCGTGGTCGAAATCCCGCGCGCCCTTTGGTGGCTGATTCTTCACGGCATCATCCTGACCTTGCGGCCAGCAAAATCAGCCGCGAAATACGCAAAAATATGGCTTGAAGAAGGCTCGCCGCTACGCGTACACACCGAGCGGCAAGCCAAGTTGCTCCAGGGGTTGCTTGGTCAGCGTGGTCATATGGATATCAAAATCGCATGGGCGATGCGTTATGGCAACCCTTCGATTAGCCACACGCTGGATCAGCTCAAGCAAAAAGGCGTTGAGCGCGTGCTCGTTTTTCCGCTTTACCCGCAATATGCCGCCAGCACCACTGCTAGCGTGATGGATGACGTGGCAGACTGGGTAAAACGAACCCGCAACCCGCCAGAGCTGCGCTTCATCAAGCAATACCCCAATCACCCCGGTTATATTGCGGCGCTCGCGGCGAGCGTTCGCGAGCACTGGATGATGCATGGGCGCGGAGAACGCCTGATCATCAGCTTCCATGGCCTGCCCCAACGTTCGCTTTTGCTGGGGGATCCGTATTTTTGCTGGTGCCAGAAAACCGGGCGCTTGCTGGCAGAAACGCTTGGGCTTACTGCTGACGACTATCTCATCACCTTTCAATCGCGCTTTGGCAAAGCCAAGTGGCTGCAACCCTACACCCAGCCGACGCTGGAAAAGCTTGCACGAGATGGCGTGGCCCGTGTCGATGTCATCTGCCCCGGCTTTGTTGCCGATTGCCTGGAAACGCTGGAAGA
>JAUSQB010000085.1 GCA_030652715.1 Rugosibacter sp. | reverse complement strand
CCGCGATGCTGCGGCGATTGAGCAATTGCGCACGATTGATACGCTGATCGTAGACAAGACCGGCACGCTCACCGACGGCAAGCCGACTTTTCATCGTGCCGTGGCTGCCACGGGCTGGCATGAGGACGAGGTGCTGCGCATGGCCGCCAGCATCGATCAGGGTAGCGAGCATCCGCTGGCGCATGCCATTGTCAATGAGGCGCTGCGGCGGCAGCTGGTGCTGGATAAACCCGAACGCTTTGAGTCCAGCTCCGGCATCGGCGTGCGCGGACAGATTGCAGGCAAGGCGGTACTTATTGGCAACACAGCGCTGATGACCGATGAAAAAGTCACTTGGAATGGCTTGACCGATGACGCTGAAACCCTGCGCAAGGAAGGTGCTAGCGTGATGTATCTGGCGGTGGATGGGCATCTGGCAGGCTTGGTTGCTGTGGCTGACCCGATCAAGGAGACAACGCAGGAAGCGCTGGCAGGACTCAAGGCTGCTGGCATCCGCGTCATCATGGCGACCGGCGACGGTTTGACCACAGCCCGAGCAATTGCCGCGCGGCTTGGCCTTGATGAGGTGTACGGCGAAGTCAAACCGCACGACAAGCTGGAATTGGTCGAGCGCTTGCAGAAGGAAGGCCGCAAAGTCGCCATGGCGGGCGATGGCATCAACGACGCCCCGGCGCTGGCGCGTGCTGATGTCGGCATTGCGATGGGCACCGGTACGG
This sequence comes from Rugosibacter sp., assembly GCA_030652715.1. Lineage (GTDB taxonomy): Bacteria > Pseudomonadota > Gammaproteobacteria > Burkholderiales > Rhodocyclaceae > Rugosibacter. The sequence continues at coordinate 1,097 of JAUSQB010000085.1, read as the reverse complement.
ATGTGGCGATGAACAGCGCCCAGGTGACACTGGTCAAGGGCGACTTGCGCGGCATCCTGCGCGCACGGGCGCTATCGGTGGCGACCGTGGGCAACATGCGCCAGAACCTGGCCTTTGCTTTTCTTTACAACGCGCTGGGCATTCCCTTGGCAGCAGGGGTGCTCTATCCCTTCACCGGTTTACTGCTCTCTCCGCTGATTGCCGCCGTAGCCATGAGTTTCAGCTCGGTATCGGTGATTACCAACGCCCTGCGTTTGCGGCGGGTGAGGATATGAATGCTGCGTTCCCGGATGAATGTCATAACCGTAAAACTCAAAAAGTCGGTGCTGATGATACGGCGATGTATCCAGAATAAATTGCGCTTCAAGCAGTTTTAGCTTCTTCACTTGTTTTCTTTCTCTCAGGCAAGTGCAGCCGAAGCTCGTTAAACTGTGCCGCTTTTCATCGACTGCCGTCACCGGCGAGAAAACATCCCATGAGCAATTTACCCAACTGCCTGCAATGTGGTTCTGAGTTAACCTATGAAGATGGCGAGCTTTACATCTGCCCTGAATGCGGACACGAGTGGGCCAAAAATAGCGCAACGACAGACACTCACGAAGAAGCCCCCGGCGTGCGCGATGCAGTAGGCAATCTACTGGCTGATGGCGACACCGTCACTGTAATCAAAGACCTCAAAGTCAAGGGCTCATCCCTGGTGGTGAAAGTAGGCACCAAGGTAAAAAACATCCGCTTGGTGGATGGCGACCATGACATTGATTGCAAGATCGACGGCATTGGTGCGATGCAGTTAAAGTCCGAATTTTTGAAGAAGGTTTGAGGGTTATCGGATTGATTCAGGATATGCAGGTATATTTTTGTCATATCGCGTGATGATGTAATACCGTTCTAAAATCATTGTTGAGTTGCGACTTGATTAAAGGTGGTCACTTGTAGTTGGCATTCCGGACGGAGATCATCATATGGCAAGGTCTAGAATCTTTATCAGTTCAACCGGCTATGACCTTATTCTCATCTTGCAAAGGCGTACATCGCAGATTTTGCAATCAAACCATAGGTTGATATTCTCTGACGTTAACTAACCTCTTCAGTTCGCT
>JAUSQB010000073.1 GCA_030652715.1 Rugosibacter sp. | reverse complement strand
GGCGAAGCCGCCTCGCGCCGTGTTTGGATGGAAGCCAATGGACATTTGGTCGAAGCCGACATTTAGCATATTCGTTATTGACGGTCAGGGCTTATAGGGCGATGTTAAGTTTTGTCCAGAGGCGGTTTCAATAATCCGCTACTGGACAGCACTGACGAGCGGCGAAACACGGCAGAAACAATCGATTCAGCCTATATAATGCCGCGATGGTGCGCAGCAACAAATAAAGGAAGTCAATGCACAGCGAAACAAACAGCACGTCAAACCCGCGCCTGTTACCGATGGCCATTGCTGCTATGGGCGTGGTGTATGGCGACATCGGTACCAGCCCGCTTTACGCCATGAAAGAGGCCTTCAATGGCCCGCATGCGATGGCGGTAACGCCGGACAACATCCTCGGCATTCTGTCGCTGATCTTCTGGGCGCTGACCATTACCGTTACCTTCAAATATGTGAAGTTCATCACCCGAGCCGACAACCGTGGCGAAGGCGGCATCATGGCTCTGACAGCACTGGTGTTGCGCACCAAAGACGTCAGTCCGCGCGTCATGTTGCTACTCACCGGGCTGGGTATTTTCGGTGCTGCGTTGTTTTATGGCGATGCCGTGATTACACCAGCAATGTCGGTACTCTCTGCAGTCGAAGGCCTGGAAGTGGCGACGCCAGTGTTCAAACCCTATGTCGTGCCTATCACCCTGATCATCCTGACCGGCATCTTTCTTGTGCAGCCACGCGGCACGGCAAGCATCGCCGCCTTGTTTGGCCCGGTGATGATGTTCTGGTTCGGCGTTCTGGGCACGCTTGGCGTAATCGGCATACTCAAGCACCCAGGCGTCCTGGCCGCCATTAACCCTTGGTATGCCATCCATTTTTTTGCTGAAAACAGAGTCCACGGTTTCCTTGCACTGGGCGCAGTAGTGCTGGTCATTACCGGCGGCGAAGCCTTGTATGCCGATATGGGCCATTTTGGCCGACGACCGATCAAATGGGCCTGGCTGGGCTATGTGTTTCCCTGCCTGTATCTCAACTACCTTGGTCAAGGCGCATTGATCCTCGACAATCCGGCTGCCATCAAAAACCCCTTCTTTCTGCTAGCGCCGGAAGAATTGCTCTACCCCATGGTAGCCTTGGCCACTGCGGCAACCATCATCGCTTCGCAAGCAGTCATCTCAGGCGCCTTCTCACTCACCAGCCAGGCTATGCAGCTCGGTTACTGCCCGCGCATTCAGGTCAAGTTCACCTCGGAACGTGAAAAAGGGCAGATATATATCCCCAACATCAACTGGCTGCTGCTGATTGCCGTGATTGCGCTGGTATTAGGCTTTAAAACCTCATCCAATCTTGCTGCCGCCTACGGCATTGCCGTTACCTTGACCATGCTGATTGATACCATTCTGGCCTTCGTCGTGGTGCGTGCACTGTGGAAATGGAACTGGCTCCAGGCAGGGATATTCCTTACGCTGTTCATTGTCATCGACCTCGCGTTCTTCTCTGCCAATCTCATAAAAATAGCCGATGGCGGCTGGGTTCCTCTGTTGCTGGGCCTGGGCATCTTTATCCTGTTTTCAACCTGGCAGCGTGGTCGCGCCCTGCTGTACAAAAAACTGCAACAAGACTCAATGCCGCTGGATGCCTTTCTCAAAAGCCTTGAGTATGGCGGCCCGCAGCGTGTCGATGGTACCGGCATTTTCCTCACCCCCCAGCCTGACAGCGTACCGCGCGCCATGCTGCACAATTTGCTGCACAACAAGGTGCTGCACGAGCGTGTGATTCTGCTCAACGTCAACATGCGGGATATTCCGCATGTCAGTGAGGCTGACCGCATACAGACAGAAGCGCTTCCGCAAGGCTTCTACCGCGTTATCCTGAATTACGGTTTCAAGGATAAACCCGATATTCCGGCCGCGCTGGAACATGTTGGAGATATGGGCATGGAACCGGTAGAAATGATGGAAACCTCATTCTTCCTCGGCCGCGAAACCATCGTCCCGAATGCCGTCCCGACCATGAATTTTTGGCGGCAGGTACTCTTCATGTGGATGTTCCGTAATGCAGACTCGGCAACGGCTTACTTCAAAATACCCACCAACCGCGTAGTTGAACTCGGCACTCAGGTCGAGCTCTGACACATCAGCTCGGCAGATGCTTGCCGGTCATTAAACACCACGGCTAAACGCTCTGCATATGAACATCGATATCAGCGAAGAAGCCGGTGTCCGTTATCTGCATTTTGGCTCCGACTGGGTGCAAGGCGCCATGCGCATCGCACGCCCTTTTTCGCTAGAGCTCGACTACACGCGTGAGATGATGCTGCCGCTGCTGTTGCGCCCTGACGACTGGCCGCAGCGCGTGCTTCTCATAGGCTTGGGTGCCGGCTCGCTGTGCAAGTTTTTGTGGCGCTATCGGCCTGAAGCCAAACTTACCGTGGTGGAAATCGAACCGCGTGTTGAAGCCGCCGCGCGGCAATTTTTCAAGCTGCCGGATGACCCGCAACGCATCCGCATCCATTTTGCCGACGGGGCGGATTTCATGATCCAGTCCAAGCAACGCTATGACCTCATTCTGGTGGATGGCTTCGACAGCAACGCACGCGCCGGCCGACTCGACTCGCTGCCGTTTTATCTGGACTGCAAAGCGCGCCTGGCAAAAGAGGGGCTGTTGTGCGTCAACCTGCTGTCACGACGTAAAAACTTTCATCACAATATCAAGCAGATCAAAACTGCTTTTGACGATCAAGTCATCAGCTTTCCTTCACGCGATGAGGGCAATGCCATCGCTGTAGCATCATTAGTTACTGACTTCAACACCATCCCCCTAGGGGTCTTTCCTAAGACGGCTTTGCACTTCCTACAGTCGGACTCAAAGCTTCACGGCGTATCACCCGCGCCGTCCAATAGCGGACTCAAAACTTTTTCTGAACTACAAGCCGCTGCGCAAAATTTGCGCCAATCCACACATCTCAATCTGCTGCCCATGCTGGCGAACCTCGCCGCATCAGGCCATCTCAAGGATGGCATATTGCAACTCTGATGGATTTGTTTTTAACCTACGCCATCAAAGCCACTTGCGCCAGCCGCACCCAATAGCGAATACCGGTGGCAATAATCTCGTCATTGAAATCGTAATGCGGGCTATGCAGCATGCAACCACCCGCCGTCGGCCCGTTACCCAGCCACACATAGCAAGAAGGCACTACGCGGGCGATGTAAGCAAAATCTTCTGCGCCCATGCTGGGCCGTAATTGCGTTTGCACGGCTGCCATGCCAACCACTTGCTGCGCTGCCTCTCGTGCTATCGCTGTGGCATCGGCTGCATTGATCGTCGGCGGATAGCCGCGCTCGTAGTTCACCTCGATACGCACGCGATAAGCGACTGCAATGCCTTCACACACGCGGCGCATGGCGGCTTCCAGCGCGTCTTGTAGCGTTGGGTTGAGCGTGCGTACCGTGCCGCCAAGCCTGGCAGTTTCGGGCAACACATTGTCAACGTGCCCCGCATGAAATTGCGTGACGCTCACCACCGCAGCATCCTGCGGATCGGTCTCACGCGACACCAAGGATTGCAGCGCCTGCACCAAGGCGCTACCAGCTACCACCACATCGATGGTCTGATGCGGCATCGCGGCGTGCCCCCCGCGACCAGTCAGAGTAATTTCAAATCTGTCAGTGCCCGCCATCACCGGCCCTTCGGTCACGCCAAAACTCCCGGCAGGCAGCCCCGGCCAGTTGTGCAAACCAAAAACGCGTTCCATTGGAAAGCGGTCAAACAGCCCTTCTTCCACCATCACCCGGCCACCGCCACCGTGCTCTTCCGCCGGTTGAAAAATGAAATACACCGTACCATCAAAATTGCGCAAGGTCGATAGCGCTTCGGCCGCCCCCAGCAGCATCGCCATGTGACCATCATGGCCGCAGGCGTGCATCTTGCCGTCAAACTGCGAGTGATGCGGGAAAGTATTCATCTCGCGCAAGGGCAAGGCATCCATATCCGCCCGCAAGCCAATGGCACGCAGGCTGGTGCCTGCCGTGAGTTTAGCCACCACACCGGTACGCGCCAGCCCACGATGCACTTCCAGACCTAAGCCTTCCAGATAGTTCGCGACCTTTTCAGCCGTGCGATGTTCATCAAACGCGAGTTCAGGATGTGCATGAAAATCGCGGCGAAAAGCCGCGATTTTCGGCACCAATGTGGCTAATACCGTGGGCAATTCGGTAGAAAATACATCGTCTTGCAGCATAGTTACCATGATTATTTCCTGTGCTGAATCCTCTTTGTCATCCTAGCCCAAATACGTGGACTTCGCTATGCCAAATCCACGCCGGAATCCGGCGCTGCTCATTGGAGTCTATGCACTTAAGGTCTACACTTTACACTCACTCATTCCGACAACCCTGTGTCACAGTTACTATGACTTTGCTATAACGCGACTACGCCGCATTAAAACATACGGAGGTTTTATGTCTATTTTTAACAACAACGCACAATCCATCGGCAACACGCCGCTGATTCGACTCAATCGCATTACCGATGGTGCTAAAGCCACTGTGCTTGCCAAGATTGAGGGGCGCAACCCGGCTTATTCGGTGAAATGCCGCATTGGTGCGGCCATGGTAAGCGACGCCGAGCAGCGCGGCCTGTTGGGGCCGGGCAAGGAAATCATTGAGCCCACCAGCGGCAATACCGGCATTGCACTGGCTTTTGTGGCTGCCGCCAAAGGCATTCCTCTGACCCTGACCATGCCCGAAACCATGAGTATCGAGCGGCGCAAACTGCTGGTTGCTTATGGTGCCAAACTGATCCTGACTGAGGGCGCCAAAGGGATGAATGGTGCAATTGCCAAAGCAGAGGAAATCACTGCGTCAAATCCGGACCGCTACGTGCTGTTACAGCAATTCAAGAATCCGGCCAACCCGGCAATTCATGAACAGACCACGGGACCGGAAATCTGGAACGATACCGGTGGCAAGGTCGATATTTTCGTTGCCGGTGTCGGTACCGGCGGCACAATTACGGGGGTTGCACGCTATCTCAAAAAGACGCATGACAAGGCCGTTACCATCGTGGCTGTGGAACCGGAGGCCAGCCCGGTGCTCACCCAGCGCCGTGCGGGTGAGCCGCTCAAACCCGCGCCGCACAAGATACAGGGGATAGGTGCAGGCTTCATTCCCGATGTGTTGGATCTTTCGCTGATTGATGCAGTTGAACAAGTCAGCAATGACGAAGCAGTGCTTTACGCCCGTCGCCTGGCGAAGGAAGAAGGCATTCTTTCAGGCATTTCATGTGGAGCAGCAGCGGCCGTGGCGGTACGGCTGGGCAAACGGCCAGAGCATACAGGCAAAACCATTATCGTCATTCTGCCGGATTCCGGCGAGCGTTATCTGAGCTCGGTGCTGTTCGATGGGATGTTTGATGCGGCAGGCTTGGCGATATAAATTATCGCCTTGTGACCGACTTGGTCGGCCAAGCAGAATTAACGGGCGGGAAGAAATTTCTGCGGGTCTATCGGCTTGCCTTGCTGCCTGATCTCGAAATGCAAACGCGGGCTAACAGCATCGCTGGAACCAATTTCGGCAATTTTTTGTCCGCGCTTGACGGTCTGTTTTTCTTTTACCAGAATTTTACTGTTGTGAGCATACACCGAGAGCCACGTGGCATCGTGGCGTAACACCACCAGATTGCCGTACCCTCGCAAACCAGCACCCGCATACGATACAACCCCATCTGCAGCTGCGAGCACCGGATCGCCGACTTTTCCGGCGATATCCAGCCCCTTGTTGCCGCCTTCAGAAAATGGTTCCAGGATTTTTCCGTTGGTCGGCCATATCCATCCTGACGCCGTCGCCAGAGCAGGTTTTTCGACCGGCGAAGGCACCTCGGCCGCCTTCGGCTCGA
>JAUSQB010000068.1 GCA_030652715.1 Rugosibacter sp. | reverse complement strand
ATGATTTTCGATTCCTGGGGTGGCGTGCTATCCCATGCAGCCTATCGGGAATTTTCGCTGGCTTACATGCAGCGCATTCTGGCCGATCTTAAACGCTCGCATGATGGCCAGCGCGTGCCGTGTATCGTGTTTACCAAAGGCGGCGGCCAATGGCTGGAAGCCATTGCCGATATAGGGTGTGACGCCATTGGGCTGGACTGGACTACCCATTTGGGCGAAGCCCGTGCCCGGGTAGGGGATCGTGTGGCCTTACAGGGCAATTTGGATCCGATGGCGTTGTTTGCCTCACCCGAAAAAGTGACTGCCGAAGCGCACCGCGTCATGAGCCAGTTTGGCGAGGGCACGGGACACGTATTTAATTTGGGTCATGGCATTTCGCAATTTACTCCGCCTGAAAATGTCAATGTTCTAATTCATGCGGTGCACAACTATTCTTGGCAAGGGTCTTCAGCCGATTGATTTTGCAAGCCCTTGCGAGACAACCCAATCGCCCTGAAGCCAGTGTGAAAACCCCACCAGACCAGCCATTCAGTTAGTTGCCAAGACCAGCAATTTTTGACCCGTCATAGTTGACTTATGCACAAATTCAGCGAATCGGTGGTATTGATCACTGCTAGAGAGGAATCTCCAATCAAATTAAATAACCTATTGTTTTTAAATGAATTTATTTTGATCAAATTTTGCACAAATAAGTCAATTACCTTACAAAACCATAACTTGAGTGTTTTTCTGACTGATTACTCACAAAGTTATCCACAACTTCTGTGGGTAAGCATTTTTCTTCATTACTACAGTCAGTTGCAACGCTTTAACAATGTTTTTTCGAGCTATCGCAAACAACTGATTGATGCAATATGAGCATCCTTCGCATTGCTCTCGATCTGCCTCTGCCCCGGCTGTTTGATTATCTGGCACCCGAGGCCAGCACCAGCGACATTGGCTATCGTGTCAGTGTACCTTTTGGTCGCAGTTTGCGCATTGGTGTCATTGTCGATTGGATAGCCAGCAGCGAACAGCCGATAGATAAGTTAAAGTCAGTCACTGCAATTTTGCGCGACATACCGCCTTTGCCAACCGATTGGCTGGCGCTGTGTGAATTTTGTGCCCGCTATTACCAGGCACCCCTGGGTGAAGTCATGGCATTTGCATTGCCCCCTATGCTCAGACGCGGCAAACAGCCTCGCCCGAAAAAAGCAAAGCCCGGTGCTGTATCAACCAAGCAGGAATCTGAATCAGCGCCGACTGTTCTATTACCTTCGTTGCTAGCTGCACAACAAACTGCTGTCGAACAAATTGTCAGCGCAACGGTCTTTCAAACCTTTTTGCTGCATGGGGTTACCGGTAGCGGCAAGACTGAAGTGTATTTACGTGCCATCGAAGCAACCTTGGCGCAAGGCGGGCAAGCGTTGATGCTGGTGCCAGAAATTGCCCTCACACCACAACTTGAAAGCCGCGTGCGGGCGCGCTTTCCACATGCGCATTTAGTGGTTGCCAACAGCAGTGTGGCCGATGCCGCTCGCGCTCGCGGGTTTCTTGACGCGCTCAGCGGAGATGCCCAGATTGTGCTCGGTACTCGGCTGGCAATATTTACGCCACTGCCCCGCTTGCGGTTGATTATTGTGGACGAGGAGCACGATGCCTCATTCAAGCAGCAAGACGGCGTGCGTTATTCGGCGCGTGACCTGGCCATTTGGCGAGCGCATCAACAAAACTGTCCGATTGTTCTAGGCTCGGCCACCCCGTCACTGGAAAGCTTTCATCATGCCCTGGCCGGACGCTATCGCATGCTGACCTTACCATTGCGAGCTGTTGCCGAAGCGCCGCCCATCGTGCGCACCATCGATACGCGCCGCGAAAAATTGCAGGAAGGCTTAAGTGCTGCGCTAATTCACGCGCTCGAACTACGGCTAGAGCGCGGCGAGCAAAGCCTGGTGTTCCTGAATCGACGCGGCTACGCCCCTGTGCTGGCATGCCCCGCCTGCGGGTGGATTTCCCGCTGCCGACATTGCGCTGCCAATCTGGTGGTGCATCTGGCAGATAAACATTTGCGCTGCCATCACTGCGGGTTTGAGACCGCGATTCCTCATGCCTGCCCGGATTGTGGCAATGTCGATTTGCAGCCTTTTGGACGCGGTACCCAGCGGCTTGAAGCGGCGTTGATCGAGCGCTTTCCGCAAGCGCACGTTTTGCGCGTCGACCGCGATTCTGCGAACAGCGCCAAAAAATGGCAGGCGCTTTTGGCAAGCATTCATGCAGGCGAAGTGGATATTTTGATTGGCACCCAAATGCTCGCCAAAGGGCACGATTTTCCCAAGCTCACGCTGGTCGGCGCGGTGAATGCAGATACAGCGCTCTTCGCAGCTGACTTTCGTGCGCCTGAACGGCTCTTTGCGCAGCTCATGCAAGTGGGGGGCCGTAGCGGCCGGGCAGATCTGCCCGGTGAAGTCTTGATACAAACAGAGTACCCGACTCATCCGCTATATCAGGCACTGATTGATCATGACTACAGCCGGTTTGCACAATCGCAACTCGATGAACGTAAAACAGCGGGCTTTCCCCCATTCACATTCCAGGCGATGTTACGCGCCGAAAGTCCTTCCATGAGTGAATCCGTCGGTTTTTTAGCCCGGGCCCGCGACGTTGCTCAGTCACTTGCCGACAGTCATATCACGCTGTATGACCCCGTGCCCATGCGCCTGCATCGCCTGATGGCGCTAGAGCGTGCTCAACTACTGGTGGAGTCCGACAACCGCCCAGCGTTGCAGCATTTTCTGGCCCAATGGCACACCACGCTTTACGCCTTAAAACGCCCGCGCACGCTACGCTGGCATGTGGACGTCGATCCGCTCGAGTTCTAATCCACTATGCCGCCCTATTGTCACCCGGCTGCCTGCGCTATCATAGCGATCCGCTTACCACGTAACACTGCGTGACACATCCTATGCCCGGCCTTGATCACACCACCCCCACCCCCATCGA
>JAUSQB010000067.1 GCA_030652715.1 Rugosibacter sp. | reverse complement strand
CCGCCAGCGTTCAATCTGAGCCAGGATCAAACTCTTCAGTTTAATCTTGCTTGTTGTCTTGCATTTGTTGCACTCAAACGAATCTTCGAGAATCAAACTTGCATCTGATTCCTTGTTTCTTCGTGTAAGTACTTGCTTGTTGCTTTTAGCTTAAAGCAGTAACAAATCCTACAAACCTCGCCTGTAACAGCTCAGCCCGTAAAACATGGCCATCCCCCTTGCAGAAGATCACCCGCCGCCAGTCCTTCGATTTAGACTGACCGCTTGCTACCACCACCAGCTCAGCAAGCACCTACACCTATCGGTTGTTTGGTTTTTAAAGATCTTCGCTTACTTTCGCAATATTGTTTCGCAATATTGCGCAGCCCTCTGTTCGTCAGGCTTTTCGGCGTCTCCGCAATCAGCAGAGGAACGAGATTATAGGGGCGTTTTTTATCCTTGTAAAGCATTTTTGAACTTTTCTTTACGGATTTCTTTTGCGGGCACGAATTACAATCCTGCCACCATATATAGACAGATATAACTGAATGAACCTTTATCCTTTATTACGCCCCCTTCTTTTTACCTTTGACGCTGAGCGGGTGCACGAATTGACATTGCATGGCGTTGCTTTGCTAAACCATCTCGGCCTACCTCGTCCCCTGCAACAGAACTCACCATCAGTCGAAGTCATGGGCCTGCATTTCCCTAACCGAATTGGGCTGGCCGCAGGGCTGGACAAGAATGGCATTGCAGTGGATGGACTCAGCCGTCTCGGCTTTGGCTTTCTTGAAGTAGGCACAGTAACCCCTCGGTCACAGCCAGGCAACCCCGCGCCCCGGATGTTTCGACTGACCGACCAGGAAGCCATCATCAACCGCATGGGGTTTAATAATGCAGGGATAGATGCTTTGTTGGCCCAGCTAAAACATATGCGATACCAAGGCATTCTTGGCATCAATATCGGTAAAAACCTTGATACGCCCATAGAGCGTGCAGCGGACGATTACCTTATCGGCCTGGATAAGGCTTATGCACAGGCCAGCTATGTGGCGATTAACATTTCCTCACCGAACACTCAAAATCTGCGTCAGTTACAAGGCCAGTCCGAGCTGGATAATCTGCTGGCAAGCTTGAAGCAACGACAAACTCTGCTTGCTGATCGCCACGGGCGCTGGGTTCCCATGGCCCTGAAAATCGCGCCTGATCTGGATGCGGGCCAAATCACCGGGATTGCTGACGCGCTACGTCGCCATCGAATTGATGCTGTTATTGCCACCAACACCACACTCAGCCGTGAGGGAGTTGAAGCATCGCCCTTGGCCGCTGAAGCGGGCGGATTATCGGGTAGCCCCTTGTTTGAAAAATCCACGGTTGTTGTTCGCGCCCTTGCACACGCGCTAGAAGGAGAAGTCCCCATCATTGCCGCAGGCGGCGTAACTACGGGCGCACGGGCTCGCGCCAAGTTAGATGCTGGCGCAAGCTTGGTTCAGGTCTACAGCGGCCTGATTTATCGTGGCCCGGCACTCGTAAAAGAATGTATTGCTGCCACAAAAGACTACCAGCCAAGCATCTAACGCCTTTGCTCCCATTGCCGAACCGCCTGCAAAAGCAGGATAATCGAGCCTCGATTCATTTACAGGGCAGATGTGTGACTCGCGTGCGTCATGACCAGCTACCTCTTCATCATTCTCGGCGCCGTTCTTGTCAATAACGTTGTCTTCGTTCGCATCCTCGGCTTGTGTCCGTTCATGGGGGTGTCGAAAAAACTGGAGACAGCCATCGGCATGGGTGCAGCTACCACTTTCGTGCTTACCATGGCATGCGGCACGAGCTACCTGATCGATCGCTGGCTATTGGTGCCGAATCAGCTCGAGTATCTGCGCACGCTGTCTTTTATTGTCACTATCGCCGCGATAGTCCAGCTCACCGAGCTGGCCATCCAGAAAACCAGCCCCATACTGCATCAGGTGCTCGGCATCTACCTGCCCCTGATCACCACCAATTGCGCAGTACTGGGTGTGCCGCTGTTGAATATCGGGCTGAAACACAATCTGTTGGAATCGCTGTTGTTCGGCTTTGGCGGCGCCGTCGGTTTTACTTTGGCCATGATTCTGTTTGCCGGCATCCGCGAACGGCTGGAAGGTGCGGATGTGCCGGTTCATTTTCGCGGCACGGCGATTGCCATGATTACCGCAGGCTTGATGAGCCTGGCTTTCATGGGCTTTGCCAGTCTGGATAAATACAAATAATGCTTGCCGCACTTCTCGTCATGGCGCTCGGTGCCGTCATTCTTGGTGCCGCATTAGGTTACGCGGCAGTCCGGTTTCGCATTGAAGGCGATCCGCTGACCGAAAAAATCGACGCGATCCTGCCGCAAACCCAGTGCGGCCAGTGCGGTTTTCCCGGCTGCAAACCTTACGCCACCGCCATTGCCAAAGGCGAAGCGGACATCAATCAGTGTCCGCCCGGCGGGGACGAAGGCATACGCAAACTGGCTGACCTGCTAGGGCGCGAATACAAGGCACTGTCTGCCGAACATGGCGTTGAAAAACCTAAAGCGCTCGCCGTCATTGACGAGCAGCGCTGTATCGGCTGCACGCTGTGCATCCAGGCGTGTCCGGTGGATGCCATTGTTGGTGCGGCCAAGCAAATGCACACCGTTATCGCCGAGCAATGCACGGGTTGCGAGCTGTGCGTGCCGCCCTGTCCGGTGGATTGCATCGCGATGGTGCCGGTTGCGGAAAACATCACCACGTGGAAATGGAAATATCCAATCGTGGCCATCAAGCCCTTCACCACACACTGACCATGCGGCTGTTTGATTTCAACGGGGGCGTGACGCCTGATTATCAAAAAGAGGAATCGACTCGGCTGCCCATCGCCGCCCTCGCCATCCCCCAAGGGGACTTTCCAGAGACGACTTTGCACTTCCTTCGGTTGAATTCAAAGCTTCGCGGCGTATCACCAGCGCCGTCCAGTGACGGACTCAAGACATTTCTAACCATTCCCTTGCATCAAAGCATCGGCGGCACGCCGCGTCCGCTGGTCAGCGCAGGTGACTGCGTGCTCAAAGGCCAGCGCATCGGTGCCGCCGATGGAGAAATGTCTTCCGCCATCCATGCCTCGACCTCGGGACGTATCGTCGCGGTGGAGATGCGCCTCATGCCGCATCCTTCGGGGCTGTCTGCCTTGTGTGTCGTCATCGAAGCCGATGGCCGCGATGAGTGGATAGCACGCCAGCCATTCGACTACCGTAGCCACACACGCGACGAAACCCGCGATTACCTGCGCGATGCAGGCGTTGTCGGTCTCGGTGGCGCGGTGTTTCCGACACACTTGAAAATATCCCCCGGCAAAGCAGGCAAGCTCGATACGCTGATCATCAACGGTGCCGAATGTGAACCGTTTATTACCTGCGACGACGCGCTGATGAGAGAACGAGCTGACGCCATCATTCAGGGCGTTGCCATCCTGCGCGACTTGCTCGCTGCCAGGCAAGTGCTAATCGGCATCGAAGACAACAAACCGGAAGCGAT
>JAUSQB010000065.1 GCA_030652715.1 Rugosibacter sp. | reverse complement strand
ATCGTGGTCGAAATGGCCAAAGCGATTCTTGGCCCCGACTGGTTGGCAAACTATGTTCGCGCTGCCAATGCCGGGGGAATAGAGCGTGTGCTACTCTAAAGGCGCAAGATAATTTTAAAGCGTAAGATAACGCCATAAACCAACACCAATCATCACGGGGTCATGATGCGTGGAGAAGATTGCGAGTTATGCCACTCGACCGGCGGGGAGGAATTATGGAGCGACAGGCACTGCCGCATCGTGCGGGTAACGGGTCACGAAGGCATGGCATTCCCCGGTTTTTGCCGTGTCATCTGGCAACCCCATGTAGCAGAAATGAGCGACCTGACAGAACGTGAAGCCAGCCATTTGATGCGTATTGTGCAAGCGGTTGAACGCACTTTGCGCCAACAGCTGACGCCGGATAAAATCAATCTCGCCAGCCTGGGCAATCTGGTGCCCCACCTGCATTGGCATGTCATCCCCCGCTGGCACGACGATAGCCATTTCCCCTCGCCCATATGGGCCGCACCCAACCGCATTGGGGCACCGCGAATCGCGCCTCCCAATGAAGCGCTGAGTGTTGCATTACACCAACAACTTTTGCCCTGGAGTCACAACCCATGATTTTAGACCTCCCCTCAACAGGCACGGAACAACCGCCCGCATTCACCACGATTGCCAGTTGCCACGACTGGCTAAAGACCCTTCCCCTGTCCAATGCGATGCAGGCCCAGGTCGTTTTTTTGCGCCAGCTTGCATTGCTTGCACGCTTCACATTGCCTATCGCCGAACGTTTCGCTGTTCTGGAAGAATTACGCAGGCCTATTCGGCAAGTGCAAGATGTCATGGCGAAAAAATTCATGGACCGGCCTCTCCCCTTGTCCCCCTCAGAGCAAGCCGCCCTGGACAGCACCCTGACACTATGGCAATCCTTGTTTACCAATTATCTCCACTGCTTTGCAGAACACGACACCCTGCCAATTGCGCCATCGAGAAAAAATGCTACGGTAGCTCAACGTGCATTGGCTACTCTCGCTGACTGGCAAGTTGCCCTCATTCAAGGCAAGCGTCTGCCGGATTTGGGGTTCTGGAAAAAACTGCACCAGATTTTTTTCCTGGCTGAGGCCGCAGATATTACAGAACAACAGATCAGCGACCCCTTGCGTTACGGCAAACAAACGGTCACACCGCTCGCGGTGTACGCCGAATGTCATCTGCTCCATATCGCCAATCCTCACGAGCTTTCCTCACATCACCTAGCCTGGATCATTCGCTGGACGCAGCGGTGGGGCGGCAAAATCAAACGGCTCAAGGCCCCCCCGGAAGACATCAGCCTTTGTGCGCATCCTTTATGGGTTGATCTTGATTCAGACCTGCCCGCAAACTACATTCCCCGGCAATCGGCACAAGGCCGCTGGTTAGAGACCACGGATCTGCGTACCAGCCTGGCTTCCCGCCTTGCGCTGCTTGAGCAAGGCCAGTCGCCAATGGATCTCCATCTGGGCAGTGACGTTACCCAGCCCGCAGTGGGCAGGTTGCTGGCTCGGCTGCTCTCCCGCTGGTGTCAAGGGGGCAATGCACGCAAGCCTTTGCGTCGGGGCGCCAGCGGCAGTTGCCGTCTCATTCCTGGCTATAACGCAGTACATTTCCATTTGTCAGGGCAACGCACTTTCCAGTCTGCCACCCAGGATGATGAAACCCGGCGCCTTGAAAAAGAGAAATTCGCATTATTCGGCGACTCAAGCCATCGTCTGGATATCGCCAAACCGGCAGCACCTGACCCCACCCCGATTGAAACCTGGGTCATCATGGGCGACTGGACATCAGACACATCTGCCACTGGCCTGCGCATTTCGCGGCCCATCAGAGATGGCGGGCGTATTGCCGCCGGCACATTGATCGCCACCTGCACTGAACAAAGCCCGGGGTTTGTTCTTGGCTGCGTGCGCTGGACATTACGTCAGAATAACGACTCGCTGGCTATCGGCATCCAGCTTTTCCCGGGAGAAACTCAAGCCATCATGGCGCGGCCCATTGACCCCGAACGCACAGCGTATCGTCCCGCCTTTTTTATTGCCGCAAACGCGACTGCCAATCAGCCTGCCAGCCTTGTTTTGCCTGTCGGCAGCTTTCAGATCGGCCGCCGTATCGAAATCATGAAAACATCTGCAGAAATCGTCACCCTCACACATCTCGTGGCACACGGCAGCGAATTTGAACTCTGTACTTTTGCTGCCCAAGCGCATGCCTAGTCTTTTTGCACTATCGCCCCCGATTTGTTGTAATAATATTGTCACAAACATTTTCTAAACTGTACTGGCCGTTAGCAGAGGCCGACACGTGGTGCTTTTGCTAGCAGTTACCAGCAGCATTTTTAACAGCAGATTTTTTTAGGAGTTATCCATGCAGAAAAAACTAATTGCCCTGGCCATTACCGGCCTTCTTTCCGGTGCGGCATTTGCACAATCCAATGTTACGGTTTATGGCTTAGCCTATGGCTCCTATGATTTCATTGACGCCAGCGGCCCCAACGCCGCGCGTGGTGCCCCTAGCTATAGCCGCGTTAGCTCGAATGCCTCGCGTCTCGGCTTCAAGGGCTCTGAAAAACTAGGCAATGGCCTGGACGCCATTTTCCAGTTCGAATCCCAGGTTGACCTCGACCAAACTGGCTCAGCCGGGCTTTTCGGCAGCGCCCGCGACAGCTTCGTCGGCCTCAAAGGCGAATTTGGTACTGTCAAGCTTGGACATTTCAGCGGCCCGAACCGCGTCTTTCTTTCCAAACTTGATACCGTAGCCTATAGCGAAGGCGTTGGCGACAACACCGCTATCGTCGGCAAGCTCGGCGGCAGAGGCTCGGTCTTCGATACCCGTTATGCCAACTCCATCGCCTATGTCTCGCCGAAGTTCTCCGGCTTCGAGGCGACTGTGCAATACCAGGCCAACGAGAATAAGGACGAAACGGCTGATAAAAAGATTGACGCTTCGGTGGTCGAACTCGGCCTGATCTATAACAATGGCCCGATCTACGCTGGCATCACACATGGCAAATTACGCGAAAAGAATGATCCCGCATTTACTATTGGCGATCCTCCAAAAATTTACAAAGGCAAGTTTGCCATGGGTGCCGACTCAGAAGCCACCGAAACCCGCATCGGCGGTGTGTACAAGCTCGGCGATGCCACCCTGCATGCCCTCTACGCCCGCACGGATGCCGAAGGCAGCCTTGGCGATCTGAAACAGAACGTCTGGGCCCTGGGCGCCACCTACAAGGAGACCCCAAACGGCAAGATCGTCGGCCAGTACTATTCAGCCAATGATATCAGCGGCAATCTCGTGACTCAGCCTGACCTGTCCGATACCGGCGCCAAGTTCTGGGTACTCGGCTACGAGCACAGCCTGTCCAAGCGCACCATGCTGACAGCGCACTATGCCTACCTGAAGAACGACGACCGCACGGGCACCGTGGCTGGCAATGCGTCTACCCTGGGTTACGATTTCGGTAACGGCAAAACCGGTATCACGGGCGACGGCACCAAGCTTACCGGGCTGACGTTCGGTATCGCTCACGCCTTCTGATCCGGCTTTTCACTGCTGCAAATAAAACGGGCACTGCGGTGCCCGTTTTATTTGCAGCCCACCCGATTCAACGCACCCGATGCGCTGGAAATATCGCCGTGAATGTCGAGCCCTTGCCGGGTTCGCTGTCGATGTCAAGCTGCGCCTGATGACGTTCCAGCACATGCTTGACAATCGCCAGGCCCAGCCCCGTCCCCCCCATTTCACGCGAACGGCCATGGTCGACACGATAAAACCGTTCTGTCAAACGCGGCAGGTGCTCAGGCGCAATTCCGATACCGCTATCGGTTACCGAAAAGCGGCCGCCATGCGCACCCGCATCCCAATGCAGCGCAATCTCGCCACCCTTGGGGGTGTAACGCACGGCATTGGTGACCAGGTTGCTGAAAACCGAGTGTAACTCCCGTGGGCTACCCACAAGATGCGACGGCCCGAACATGGTCAAACGGATATTTTGCTGTCCTGCAGAAAGCACCCTGGCTTCTTCGCATACCCCCGCGAACAATGCCGATAGATCCACATCACTTTCCGTCGGGGGAGAATCCGTCTCTAGCGAAGACAGCATCAACAAGTCTTCAATCAGGCTTTGCATGCGCGACGCTTGTTCTGATGCCATGCGCAAATAGTGCGCCATCTCATCCGGTGACGCATCACCTAGCGCATCGGCTGCCGTTTCAATAAACCCCAGCGTCACCGTGAGCGGTGTTTTCAACTCGTGTGAAACATTCGCCACAAAATCGCGCCGCATGGTCGCCAGCTTTTCAAGCTGTGTGACATCACGCACCATCAGCAACGTGCGGCCCGCCGCGAATGGCACCGTTTGCACTTGCAACGTATGCTTGGGATTGCGCTGGGTGATGAGTTTCAACGGTTTTGCGCTTTGCGTGGTGTTGTTCAGATAATCAAGCAACGCTGGCTCGCGCAGCAGATGAGTGAGCCGACTACCGATATCTGTGGCGGCATTTAACCCAAAGCAGGCCTCTGCCTCCCAATTCATCCACTCAATGACACGATGGTCATCCAGAATGACTACCCCCTCTGGCAGTACTTCGGCAGCCAGCCGCAGCCGTTCAAGTTCGGTCGTGACCAGCTTGGTTTCTTTGGTGGCTTTGCGCATCTGTTGATACAGGTGATCACACAACTCACCCCAGACACCCGACACCGTCGGCATGGCGCTCTCTTGTGGTGCTTGCACCCAATGAATCAGTTGCCCAAGCCACCACAGATGACGTAAAAGAGTCAGGCTCAGTACGCACAGCGCCATGACGCTTGCGCCAAGCGCGCCCCAACCCCACGCCCCGATCAGTGCTGCTGCCAGGACGATGATCAGGGTGGCTAACGCTTCGCTCACTACCGGCTTCATGAAGCAGACATGCGATAGCCGCTACCGCGTACGGTCTGAATCAGTACATCGTGCGCCGTGGCTTCCAGTGCGGCGCGCAGGCGACGGATATGCACATACACCGTGCGCTCTTCAACAAACACATGGTCTCCCCACACTTGATCGAGCAGTTGCGTGCGGGTGTGTACCCGTTCGGGATGCGTCATGAAAAAATGCAGCAGGCGAAACTCGGTGGGGCCCAGAATAATTTCGGATTCCCCGCTGCTGACGCGATGTGTCGCCGGATCAAGCCGCAAATGGCCCAGCTCGACAACTTCATCCGTCGTTTGTGGCGCATGCCGCCGCAAAACCGCCCGAATACGCGCCACCAGCTCGCGCGGGCTGAATGGTTTGGTGATGTAGTCATCAGCGCCGATATCGAACCCCTCGATCTTGTCGCGCTCGTCCGCACGCGCTGTCAGCATGATGACAGGCAAGTCACGCGTGCGCACGTCGCGGCGTAACTGGCGCGCGAAATCTATCCCGCTCATGCTGGGCAGCATCCAGTCCAGTAGCACCATGTCAGGCAGTGCGGCGGTTATCAAACGGCGCGCGGTTTCTGCATCCCCCGCCAAAACAACGTCGTGGCCTGCGCGGCGCAAATTAATTTCAATCAGCGATTGAATCGCTGGTTCATCTTCAACAACAAGAATAGTGGCCGCCATGTTCACCCTTTTATAAAGTTAAAAACTCAGTCTATTGCAGATTGATGACAGACCGGTGACAGCAGAGCATCCCCTGTTAAGTTATGATACCAACTGCATTTTTAGTAGCCGTCTGCCATCCATGGCAGCTTTTCTATCGGCCGTGCCATCCATGCTGCAACGTGCGTCACACTCAAAATTCAAGGGGTAGATTAAATGAAATACCCGATGAAATACCAATCCGTATTTCGTCCCGATCTTTTTGCCGGACAAACCATCATTGTGACCGGTGGGGGTAGTGGCCTGGGCCGCTGCACAGCACATGAACTGGCCAGTCTGGGCGCAACGGTTGCATTGGTCGGTCGAAAAATTGAAAAACTTGACACCGTGCGTGCCGAAATTATTGCCGCAGGCGGGCAGGCAAGCGCTCATGTGTGCGACATTCGTGACGAAGCCATGGTCAAGTCCATGGTGAGCGCTGTGTTAACGCAGCATGGCGCAATCCATCATCTGGTGAACAACGCGGGCGGTCAATTCCCGGCGCTGGCGAAAAATCTGACGCTGAACGGTTGGGAAACGGTGGTCAAAAGCAATCTGACCGGCGGCTTTCTTGTCTCGCGCGAATGTTACACACAGTGGATGGAAGATCATGGCGGCGCGATTGTGAACATCATTGCCGACATCTGGGGCGGCAT
>JAUSQB010000062.1 GCA_030652715.1 Rugosibacter sp. | reverse complement strand
ATTTCATCCGCTGCTTCAAGTAGTTTTCGATGGACTTCCATTTCGCGGGTGCTTAGTGCTGTGCCAGCGAGAGGAAGTAGTTTTCCGTTAAATCGTTGAGTAATGAATCCAGCGGTGCGGCTTGCGATATTGATGTACTTGCCAATTAGATCGCTATTTACGCGTGCAACAAAGTCTTCCAGGTTGAGGTCGATGTCTTCCATGGAACCATTGAGCTTGGCGGCAAAATAGTAGCGTAGCCATTCCGGGTTGAGGCCTTGCGCCAGATAGGATTCGGCAGTGATAAATGTACCGCGTGATTTGCTCATCTTGGCGCCATCCACGGTGAGAAAGCCATGGGCAAATACTTGCGTGGGTGTGCGATATCCTGCGAATTCAAGTTCGGCGGGCCAGAACAGGGCATGAAAGTAAAGAATGTCCTTGCCAATGAAATGGTACAGCTCGGCGGTTGCATCCTTGCCCCAGAATTCGTCAAAATCAAGCCCTTTTTTCGCGCAAAGATTACGGAAGGAACCCATGTAGCCGATCGGTGCGTCAAGCCAGACGTAAAAATATTTGCCGGGTGCATCGGGAATTTCAAAGCCGAAATAAGGGGCATCACGCGAGATGTCCCAGTCGGTGAGTTTGTTCTCGCCAGGCGCGCCCAACCATTCTTGCAGCTTGTGGGCGGCCTCGATTTGCAGGCGGCCTTTTTCGCTTGTCCAGCGGCGTAAAAAGTCTTGGCAGCGCGGGTCGGACAGTTTGAAAAAATAATGTTCGGACGAGCGTAATTCAGGCTTGGCACCAGAGATTGCCGAATACGGGTCTTTCAAGTCGGTGGGCGCATAGGCTGCGCCGCAGACTTCGCAGGAATCCCCATATTGATCTTTGGCGCCACATTTGGGACACTCGCCCTTGATGAAGCGGTCGGGCAGAAACATCTGTTTGACAGGGTCGTAATGCTGCTCGATGGAGCGCACATCAATCAAGCCGACAGTTTTGAGCTTTGTGTAAATTTCTTCGGCATAAAGACGCGTTTCATCCGAGTGCGTGGTGTAGTAGTTATCAAATGCCACGTGAAAGCCAGCGAAGTCGCGGCTGTGGTCAATATGCATGTTGGCGATGAGTTGCTCGGGCGTGATGCCTTCTTTTTCGGCACGTAACATGATGGGCGTGCCATGCGTATCGTCAGCGCAGACATACCAGCACTCGCGGCCGCGCAGCTTTTGCAGGCGCACCCAGATATCGGTTTGCATGTAACCGACCAGGTGACCTAGATGAATCGCGCCGTTGGCGTAGGGCAGGGCGCTGGTGACGAGAATTTTGCGGACCATGGCGTGATTGGATAAGTTGAGTAAGGTTCAGTTAGCCGCCAAGTTTAGCAAAGGCTTGGCGGCTCTAGGGGGCAGCACAGGTTTCACTCGGTATAATGTGTCAGCATTAGATCAGCAAAAAATAATCAACGCGCCACCTGAATGACTTGAAATTTACTTGGACTTACCTTCGCCTTTGCTACTATGACAATTTCCGCACAAATAACAGAACAAACGATTCAGAATGCATTAAAGGGTGTCATTGATCCCAATACCGGTCGGGATTTCGTGTCCAGTCGCAGCATTAAGAATATTCGCGTTCTGGGCGCGGATGTCACGCTGGATGTGGCGTTGGGTTACCCGGCTAAAAGTCAGTTGGAAACCTTGCGTGCGCTGGTGGTTGCGGGCTTGCAAGGCATTCCGGATATTGGCAGGATCACCGCCAATGTGTATTCGACCGTCGTTGCGCATGCGGTGCAGCGTGGGGTGAAATTGATTCCCGGCGTAAAAAATATCATCGCTGTGGCCAGTGGCAAAGGCGGGGTGGGGAAATCAACCACGGCCGTGAATCTGGCGCTGGCATTGATGAGGGAGGGCGCGACGGTAGGTATTCTGGATGCCGATATTTACGGGCCGTCGCTGCCGCAAATGCTGGGTATTCATGGCCAACCTGAGGCCGTTGAGGGCCAGGGTATTTCGCCCATGATGGCGCATGGCATACAAGCCATGTCGATTGGTTT
>JAUSQB010000056.1 GCA_030652715.1 Rugosibacter sp. | reverse complement strand
CGGCGCTGGCGCTACGGCGCAACCAGGATCGGCTGGAGCTTGATCCCACCCGGTTAATTGAGCTTGAAAGCCGAATAGATGCCGTGACACAAAAGGCGCGCAAATATCGTGTGCCGCCAGCCGAACTCCCTGCATTGCTCGCTCGGCTAACGGCCCAGCTTGACGAACTCAGCTTGCGCGCCGACCCTGCCGCTCTGGCTGAACGCGAACAGGCAACAGAAGCTGTCTATCTTGCCGTCGCTAAAAAATTGTCGGCCTTGCGCAGCAAAACTGCCAAGCGCTTGTCCCAGGCGGTTACCGCAGGCATGCAAGAATTGGCAATGAGTGGGGGCCAATTTGATATTGCGTTAGAAACTCTCAACGAAGGCGCTTCATTTGGCCTGGAAAATATTGAGTTTCAAGTCGCCGCCAATGCGGGCCAAACGCTACGACCGCTGGCAAAAGTCGCCTCGGGCGGCGAGCTCTCGCGCATTGGATTAGCGCTGCAAGTAATTGCCAGCCAAGCCAATCCGGTCGGCACCTTGATATTTGACGAAGTAGATGTCGGCATTGGCGGCCGCGTCGCCGAAATCGTGGGCCGCATGCTGCGTGACCTGGGCAAAACCCGTCAGGTACTGTGCGTCACCCACTTGCCTCAAGTTGCTGCACAGGCCGACTGGCAGTGGACTATCATCAAAGAAACACGCAATGCGGCCGTCGTGTCGTCAGTCCGCATATTGGATCAAGCATCGCGCGTGGCAGAGATTGCACGCATGTTGGGTGGCGAAAAAATCACCCGCACAACACAGCGCCATGCGGCAGAAATGCTAGGCCTTACTGAGTAAACGGACCAAAAGCGCCAAGCATGATCACCATGCCCGTCAACATAAAAACTCCGGCAGCAATCCAGCGTATGGCTTTCAGCGGCAGGCGCTCTGCCAAACGCTCACCGATCAACACTGCGGGCACATTGGCAATCATCATGCCCAGCGTTGTGCCCATGACAACCGCTAGTAATGCTTGCTGAAACTGCGCCCCCAGCGCCACCGTTGCGAGCTGGGTTTTATCGCCCATTTCCGCTATAAAGAAAACGATGGTTGCAGTAACGAAAACACCCGCCTGATGCAGTTTTGGTTCATCATCCAACGCATCAGGACGAAGAACCCATAAACCAAAAATAATAAATACCGCGCCCGTGATCCACGGCAGCCATTGCGCCGCAATCCACTGCGCCAACCAAACGCCAACGGATGCTGCCAGTGCGTGATTGAGCACCGTCGCCACAAAAATCCCCGCGATAATCGGAAGGGGTTTTCTGAGGCGCGCCGCCAGTACAAATGATAGAAGTTGCGTTTTATCGCCGATCTCGGCCAGCGCGACAAGCGAGGTTGATGTAAGCAATGCTTCGACGTTCATGCCACTTTCTTGCGATGCAAGCAGTCTGCTTTCGTGCATTCAACGTAAAGATAGAGCGCATGTTCGCGCAGCTTAAAACCACGCTGGCGGACGATTTCGTTTTGCCTTTTTTCGATCTCCGGGTCAAAAAACTCTTCTACCCGGCCGCATTGCAGACAAACCAGATGGTCATGATGAGTCCCCTCGTTCAACTCAAACGTGGCTTTACCTGATTCGAAGTGGTGGCGCTGCAACAATCCAGCCTGCTCAAATTGAGTCAGCACGCGATAGACGGTTGCTAAACCTATATCCATGTCATCTGCCAATAAATGACGATACACATCTTCCGCAGTGATATGGCGTGGTGCCCCTTCTTGTCCCAACTTATGAAACAAGTCGAGAACTTTTAAACGGGGCAGCGTTGCTTTAAGGCCGATACTTTTAAGATCGTCGGGATGGGCAGTCATAGCGCAAAAAATGAGTACAGCAAGCACAAGGCGGCATAGCCTTCTATGATATAGTTTTCAGACTCCAATTGGGCGCTCTTGTTACCGACTTTTTCAAGCCCTGCACAATTTCGTCAGTCCCCGCATGCAGAAGACTCATGCGGGTTTGTATTCTCTCAAACACGGAACTCTCCGATGAATCGTTTTTTTTACCTTTTACCCTTTCTTGCCATGACTGCCCTGGTCGCCGCATGTTCGAGTGCAAATCAGGCCAAATCTTATATCACCCCTTACCGTATCGATGTACGCCAGGGAAACTGGGTGACACAAGAAATGATGTCACAGCTCAAACCTGGCCAAACACGCGAGCAAGTGCGTTTCATTTTAGGTTCCCCCCTGGTTTCCGACATGTTTCACGCTGATCGCTGGGATTACATTTATCGCTTGCAGCCAGGGCGAGGCGAAGCAGAACAGCGCCGCATTGTCGTGTTTTTTCAGGATGACAAACTCGTTCGCGTCGGAGGCGATGTCATCGCCGATGACGGAAAAAAAGTGGCTCCTAAAACCGCCAATCAAGTCATTGAGGTTGTAGCCCCCACAGATGCAGACCAGAAAAAATCGAAAAAAGAATGAAAAAAATTCGCTATGCCATCGCAGGAAGCGCTGGCCGCATGGGTCGGACCTTAATTGAAGCAATTTTGAAAAATGAAAACGCCACCCTAGCCGCTGCCCTGGAACATTCCGCGAGCCCGTTTCTCGGCAAAGATGCGGGAGAACTCGTCGGCTCACCCTGTGGTGTTCTCATATCCTGCGATATTGATGCAGCGCTTGCTGATGCCGATTGCCTGATCGATTTCACCCGGCCTGATGCCGCGCTGCTTCACTTGGCTGCCTGCAAAAAATCAGGCGTTAGCATCATCATCGGCACGACGGGATTTTCTGCCGAAGGCAAGCAGGCAATTGAAGCTGTTGCACAAAAGATTCCTGTTGTTTTTGCGCCCAACATGGCTGTGGGCGTCAATGCCGTATTCAAGCTGCTGGCATTAGCTGCAAAAATTCTTGATACAGGCTACGACATCGAAGTGATCGAATCGCATCACCGCCACAAAGTCGATGCGCCCTCAGGCACAGCGTTAAGGATGGGCGAAGTTGTGGCTAACGCGCTAGGTCAAGACTTATCTGAATGTGCCATTTATGGCCGACACGGCCACACCGGGGAGAGGCCGACAACACAGATCGGATTCTCTGCTATTCGTGGGGGCGATATCGTGGGTGACCACACGGTACTCTTCGCCGGGGAAGGCGAACGCATCGAAATAACCCACAAGGCTTCCAGCCGCATGTCTTATGCGCTGGGCGCGCTGCGTGCCGGACGCTTCCTGCAAGAAAAAAAGCAGGGGCTGTTCGATATGCAAGATGTGCTGGGCCTGAAATAATCTCATTGCCCAGCACCGCCAGCAGGGCAAGTCTTACGCGGCGTCGCTGCGACCTGCGCGCTTGCGATCGTGCTCTTTGAGAAAGCGCTTGCGGATACGTATGGATTTTGGCGTGATCTCAACCAATTCATCATCCGCAATGAATTCCACGGCGGACTCAAGACTTACCTGAATAGGCGTTATCAAGCGAACCGCTTCGTCCGTGCCGGATGAGCGCACGTTGGTGAGCTGCTTGCCCTTGATGGGATTCACCACCAAATCGTTATCGCGGCTGTGAATGCCGATGATGATGCCTTCATACAATGGGTCGCCTGGGCTGACAAACATGCGGCCGCGATCCTGCAACTTCCACAAGGCATAAGCCACAGCAGCGCCATCGTCTTGCGAAATCAGCACACCATTGCGGCGTTCCGCCATGGCACCCGCCATAGGGCCGTAATCATCAAAAATATGACTGGCCAGACCCGTGCCACGGGTGAGAGTCAAAAACTCGCCCTGAAAACCAATCAGGCCGCGAGCAGGAATTCGATATTCAAGCCGCACACGGCCTTTGCTGTCTGATTCCATATTCTGCAAATCGCCGCGACGACGGCCCAGCTCTTCCATGACGCCGCCTTGATGTTCATTTTCGATATCTATCGTGAGCAGCTCATAGGGCTCGCACTTTTCACCGTTGATTTCCTTGAATAGTACGCGAGGACGCGAGACAGCCAGCTCATAACCCTCACGGCGCATGGTTTCCAGCAAAATAGTCAGATGCAGTTCGCCACGACCGGAGACTAGAAACACATCCGCATCTTCGGTTTCTTCAACGCGCAGTGCCACATTGGCAAGCAACTCTTTTTGCAAACGTTCGCGAATCTGGCGGCTGGTAACAAATTTTCCTTCCTTGCCCGCCAAAGGGGAGGTATTAACCTGAAAATTCATGGTCAGCGTTGGCTCATCCACGACCAGCGGGGGGAGACCAACAGGGTTAGCGGTATCGCACAAGGTGACACCAATCCCGACTTGATCGATCCCGGTCACCAGAACAATGTCACCCGCTTCGGCTTCAGTCGCTTGTTCGCGCTCCAGGCCTTTGAACATCATGATCTGGCCAATTTTCGACTTGCCTTTAGCTTCATCGCCATACATCACGGCAATTTCCTGGCCAACCTTGATACGGCCTTGCTTGATGCGGCCAATACCGATACGACCGACATAGCTGCTGTAATCCAGTGAGCAGATTTGCAGTTGCAAGGGCTTTTCAGCATCAACATCGGGTTGCGGCGTATGCTTGATAATCGCTTCATACAACGGACGCATGTCAGTGCCTGGCTTGGAGGCATCCAGCATGGCAAAGCCATTGAGCGCGGACGCAAATACAACCGGGAAGTCAAGCTGCTCTTCTGTCGCACCGAGTTTGTCGAATAAATCAAACGTGTGGCTGATCACCCAGTCAGGGCGTGCACCAGGGCGGTCAATTTTATTGACGACCACGATGGGTTTGAGGCCCAAGGCCAAGGCCTTGCGCGTAACGAACCGGGTTTGCGGCATGGGCCCTTCGACCGCGTCAACCAGTAACAGCACGCCATCCACCATGGAAAGCACGCGTTCTACTTCGCCACCAAAGTCAGCATGCCCCGGGGTATCCACGATATTGATGTGAGTGCCTTCAAAATCAATAGCGCAATTTTTTGACAAAATGGTAATTCCACGTTCTTTTTCAAGATCGTTGGAATCCATCACGCGCTCTGACAGTTGCTGGTGCGCGGCAAATGTGCCGGATTGGCGAAGTAATTGATCAACCAACGTGGTTTTACCGTGGTCGACGTGGGCGATAATGGCGATGTTTCTGAGGGAACGGGACATAGTGTGAGATCGCGTAATGTTGCGGTGCGGAAAAGGCGCGCATTCTACCATGTTAAAACTTAGTGCTCGTCGCTTTTCTGCTTGAATTTTCAGGAGATTTTGATGCTTGGTATCATCGGTGGCAGTGGCTTGACGCAGTTGGCGAATTTGGGTGTCTCTCACCGCGAAATTATTCGCACCGCCTATGGCGAGCCTTCCGGGCCGTTCACGTTTGGTCGCATTGGCTGCCAGGACGTTGTTTTTATCGCACGGCATGGCTACGGCCATACCATCCCCCCCCATCTGGTGAATTACCGCGCCAATCTTTCAGCCTTGCATAGCATTGGAGTGAGCCGGATTATTTCCGTCGCATCGGTTGGCGGCATTCATCCAGACATGACCCCAGGCAGTTTGGTTGTTCCTCATCAGATCATTGATTACACTTGGGGCCGTGAAATAACGTTTCAATCGGGCACGGATGGCCCGGTCAAGCATATCGACTTTACAGAACCCTATGCAGAAAATGTCCGCCAGCTTTTACTCACTGCAGCCCGGCAAACAGCGGAACCTGTGATCAATGGCGGGGTGTACGCGGCAACACAGGGGCCGCGCCTTGAGACAGCGGCTGAAATTAGTCGGCTCTCGCGAGACGGCGCCGATATCGTCGGCATGACCGGCATGCCGGAAGCCGGGCTGGCACGTGAGCTGGAACTTCCTTATGCCGCCCTGTGCGTTGTCGCCAATTGGGCCGCAGGGCGAGGCGACTCGATGCGTGGTATCCAGTTTGATCATCTTGAAACCGTGTTGCATACCTCGATGGATCGCGTGCGTCACCTCATTGCGCACCTGTGCCAAGCATGATCAAGCCGGTGCTGCACATGGGCAACCCACGGCTTTTACGGATTGCCGAACCTGTCACCTCATTTGGCACGCAAGACCTTGCCATGTTATTGCAGGACATGCGAGACACGATGGCTCATCAGGACGGTGCGGGCATTGCCGCCCCGCAAATTGGCGTGAACGCGCGTGTCGTGATCTTTGGCGGCCAGCCCAGCCCGCGTTATCCTGAAGCACCGAACATTCCTGATACGGTACTCATCAACCCCACCTTAACGCCCCTCTCAACCGAGGAAGAAGACGGTTGGGAAGGCTGCCTTTCAGTGCCCGGATTGCGTGGCATGGTGCCGCGCTGGAAGCGGCTTCACTATTCGGGTTATACCCAGGATGGGATATTTTTTGAACGAGAAGTGGATGGCTTTCATGCGCGTGTTGTACAACATGAGGTTGATCATCTGGATGGCATACTGTACCCAAGGCGAATAAGAGATTTGACCCGCTTTGGATTCATTGACGCCCTCTTCGATGACAACCCTCCTTCGAACGACTGAATCGAGCTTTGCATGACCACTACTTTGCTCCAGGAGCTATCGCTTCTCGACTATGTTGCGCTGGGATGGTTTTTCATCTGCTGGGTGGGCTACAGCTTTTTTTCCGAAAAAAGCACGCTGGCGCATCAAGGCCTGGTCGGGGTTTCACACGCCTATCGCCTCGACTGGGCAAAACAGATGCTGACGCGAGAAATCCGCATTGTTGATTCAGCGTTAGTCGGCAACCTGATGACCAGCGTGTCGTTTTATGCCAACACCACGATCTATATCATTGCCGGCCTGATGGCAATCATGGGTACGCTGGACAAAACGATATCAGCGACAGAAATTTTGCCATTTACCCACACCGCAGGCCGCGCGCTGTGGGAGCTCAAGTTACTGCTCTTGCTGGGTATTTTCATTTTTGCTTATTTCAAATTCACCTGGGCGTTAAGGCAGCTGAATCTGCTTTCCATCTTGATTGGCGCTGCACCGCCAATCTCCGCACCCGCACCCGACATTGAAAAATTCAGTCATCGCATGGGGACAGTAAATACTTTGGCAGGTGACGAATTCAATCGTGCCATCAGAGCTTACTATTTTGGCCTGGCGACTCTGTGCTGGTTCATTCAGCCTTGGCTCTTTATTCTGATGACGACCGCCATCACCCTAGTCCTCTACCGCCGTGACTTTTTATCCAACACCCTGATGGCATTGCGCGATTAATGCGTCGTTCCATGAGCAGAAGCGTATTCGCACAAGCTCTCATGGCTCACCAGAAAAATCTTTTCCGAACTGGAAGCCGTATC
Organism: Rugosibacter sp.; assembly: GCA_030652715.1. Classification (GTDB taxonomy): domain Bacteria; phylum Pseudomonadota; class Gammaproteobacteria; order Burkholderiales; family Rhodocyclaceae; genus Rugosibacter. The sequence continues at coordinate 3,566 of JAUSQB010000056.1, read as the reverse complement.
CAGCCAGATAGCAGATAAATCAGGGAAGGCTGTTTCTACCAGATCGCGATTGTGCCCTACCTCAATCGCAATGAAACCACCGGGGTTCAGATGGTTCGCGGCTTCATCCAATATCCGCCGCACCACATCCAGGCCGTCATGACCCGCAGCAAGAGCTAACGCAGGCTCATGGCGATATTCTGCTGGCAAGGCAGCCATGGCAGCGGCAGTCACGTAAGGTGGATTGCTTAAAATAAGGTCATACCGTTTGCCTGCAACAGCAGCAAACAGATCAGACTCAATGGCCCGCACACTTCCCTGCAAAGCATAATCGGCGATATTACGTTGCGCTACAAGAAGTGCTGCGGGGGACAAATCAATGGCATCAATTTGCGCTTGAGGAAAAGTATGCGCCATCAAGATAGCCAGGCAACCTGATCCGGTACATAAATCAAGTGCGCTGGTTATTTTTTCCGGATTATCCACCCAGGGTGCCATGCCGTCTTCGAGCAGTTCAGCAAAATACGAGCGCGGCACAATGACGCGTTCATCGACATAAAAACGAAAAGACCCCAGCCAGGCTTCCTGCACGATATACGCCGCAGGCAAGCGGCGCACGATGCGCTGTTGCAGCGCATTCCAAACTGCCAGCCGCTCTGCCCTGGTCAGTCGTGCGTCAAGAAAAGGTTCCAGCCTGTCCTGCGGCAGTTTAAGCGTGGCCAGCAATAACCAGATGGCTTCATCCCATGCATTATCGGTGCCATGGCCAAAAAAAAGATCGGCCTCGGTAAAGCGGCTCATGGTCCAGCGCAACCAATCGCGCAGGGTAATCAGTTCATCTACGGGTGTCATCATGTCAGCAACCGATCAAAAGTACCTTCATAAATCAGGGCCAATTGTTCAAGCTCGGCAATGGCAATACGTTCGTCAATCTTGTGAATGCTGTCATTCGTTGGCCCGAACTCGACAAGCTGGCTGCATATATCGGCAATGAATCGTCCGTCAGATGTGCCCCCGGTTGTCGCCAGCACTGGCGTAACGCCGGTCACCTGCGTAATGGATTCTGCTATCGCGGCACACAGTGAGCCACGCGGGGTGAGAAATGGTTTGGCGCCCAGTGTCCAGTGGATGTCATACGCTAAACCATGCCGGTCAAGCAGGTCATGCACGCGGGCTTGCAAGCCTTCTGCCGTGCTGGCGGTAGAAAAACGAAAGTTGAACCACAGCTCGAAAGTGCCGGGGCTCACGTTGTTTGCCCCGGTACCGGCATGCGCATTGGAAATCTGCAAGCTGGTCGGCGGAAAATCTTCGTTGCCCTCATCCCATGTCATTGCAACCAGTTCAGACAATGCAGGGGCTGCCAGGTGCACGGGATTTTTCACGAGGTGCGGATAGGCCACATGGCCTTGCACGCCTTTCACAACAAGCTTGGCAGAGAGCGAACCACGCCGACCGTTTTTGACAGTGTCACCCAGCTGATCAACACAAGTGGGTTCGCCAACAATACAGTAATCAATAACCTCACCGCGCGCCTTGAGTGTCTCGACAACCCGCACAGTGCCATTGATCGCATCGCCTTCTTCGTCGGAAGTGAGCAGCAGGGCCAAAGAGTCGGCGCTGGCGGTACGGCGTGCGAGCAATCGCTCAATCGCAACAACGCATGCAGCAAGCGAGCTTTTCATATCCGCTGCGCCGCGACCATACAGATAACCGTCACGAATCTCTGGGGTGAATGGAGGAGACGTCCACTTTTCAAGCGGCCCTGTCGGCACCACATCGGTGTGCCCGGCAAAACAAATGATTTTGCCATGTGGATGACTGCCACGGCGCTTGGCCCATAAATTAGAAACGCCACCGTGATCCATTCGCTCGATAGAAAAACCGAGAGGCATTAACCACGAAGCAATCAGATCAAGACAACCCGCATCTTCGGGAGTAACCGAGGCACGGGCAATCAGTGCCTCAACTTTTTCAAGAACCTGCATTAGCCTTCCGCATCCATTTTGAGGTTGAAATCGCTAAATGAGGTGCCAGGAGCCAGCGATCGTGTCGATGCCTCTGCCACTGGACTGGCGATGGGTGCGTCGATAACTTCTGTCGCATTGTTGATCAACCACTGCAAATTATTAGCCGAATCCGCATTGGCAAGCGCCTCATCCAAAGTAATGACATTGGCCTTATAGAGCGCAAACAGACATTGCTCGAATGTCTGGCTGCCTGGCACCATGCTTTTCTCCATGGCGTCCTTGATCTCGTTCAAGTCCCCTTTTTCGATCAGTTCGGCAATGTAACGGGAATTAAGCAGCACTTCCGCCGCCGGCGTGCGGCTGCCATCCGGCTTTTTAACCAAACGCTGAGAAATAATAGACTTTAACGACACAGAAAGATCGGCGAGCAATGCCGACCGATTTTCCAGCGGATAAAAGCTGATGATCCTGCTCATCGCGTGATAACTGTTATTGGCATGCAGCGTCGCAATGCACAAATGGCCAGACTGCGCATAAGCCACCGCCTGGCTCATGGTTTCCTTGTCGCGAATCTCGCCAATAAAAATGACATCCGGTGCCTGGCGCAGCGCATTTTTTAGCGCAGTTTGAAAAGACAAGGTATCCAAACCGACTTCACGCTGATTGACAATGGATTTCTTGTTGCGAAACAGAAACTCGATCGGGTCTTCCAAGGTGAGAATATGACCACTTCGGTTTTCGTTCCGATAGTCCAGCATCGAGGTGAGCGTTGTCGATTTACCTGATCCGGTCGCACCGACAATAAGTACCAGACCACGTTTCTCCATGACAATGTCTTTCAAGACATCTGGCAGCCCAAGTGTGTCAATATGGGGAATATCGATCGGGATATAACGTACTACCATCGCGGGTGTGCCACGCTGATAAAAACAGGAAAGACGAAATACCCCTACATCAGGCAAACCGTAGCGGACATTCAGCTCCCTTTCCTTTTCAAGCACTTCCATTTGTTCTGCGGTCAGAACTTCCATTAACAGCACACGGATGCTGACTGGATCAATCACTGTCGAATTAACGGACACGGCATTGCCATTGATCTTGATCGCAATTGGCGCGCCACAAGAAAAAAACAAATCCGATGCCTTTTTGGCGACCATCAACTGAAACAGCTTGTGCATATTGCTCATAATCTTCACCCCTGGCGAGCAAGCATTAGTCACGCAACAGTTCGTTAATACTGGTTTTCGCGCGAGTTTGCGCATCAACCCGTTTGACAATCACCGCACAATACAGACTGTATTTACCATCAGCGGATGGCAAATTGCCACTCACCACGACGGAGCCTTCAGGGATGCGTCCATACGTAATTTCACCCGTGGCACGGTCATAAATCTTCGTGCTCTGGCTGATATACACACCCATGGAGATAACGCAATTATCTTCAACGATGACCCCTTCAACGACTTCAGAACGCGCGCCGATAAAGCAATTGTCACCAATAATGGTCGGATTGGCCTGCAAGGGTTCGAGCACGCCACCGATGCCCACACCGCCAGAAAGATGGACGTTTTTACCAATTTGGGCACATGAGCCAACAGTTGCCCACGTATCCACCATCGT